>NC_019898.1:0-149182 GCF_000227705.2 Thermobacillus composti KWC4 | reverse complement strand
CGGAGAGCGGGTGAGCCGTAAGGCCAATAGGTAGTTTCTAATGGAAGCTAAAAAGACATGCGCTATTCGTATGTCTTTTTTTGCTGCCATTACATGGGGGACGCATCGTTATGGTGCGTCTCTTTTTTATTTGGCAATAGATACTCAACCAAGGAGGAATGGTCATGGGACCATGATCAGCTGAAGCATGAAGCAGGAGGAAATTCAAATCTATTCAGGAGGTATGTAAAATGGGTGGCTACCGAAATAACAACTATCAGGATGGTGCTCCAAGGCGCCAGCTCGACGGCCCGCTGGCAGAACGCTTGATGAAACAAGCTTTGGAAGAACGTCAACGTGCCATTGAGCACATTGAGGACGTGTACAAAACCGTCCCGGATCAATATCACAAGCACATCCGTCTTTTAAGCCAAAAGCAAAAACTCTACGACGCGGAGTTCGAGCTCACCAATGAACAGCGATCAAAGGGGCTTCAGTCCTATAAGGGCAAAACCTTCGTGGAAATCTTCCGCCCGTATTTCGACGTGGAAGGGAGAATCACGGAAATGATCGATGTTCATGAAAAGCATGGATCCGGCTACCGGCTGGATACTTATGCGGAGCAGATTGGCCCGTCCTGGGTAATCGAGTGTGTGTTTGAGGGGTTGAACAAAAAAGGTCAGCCGGTAAAAACACGCGATCGCGCTGTTATTGCTTTTGGAGGTAGTGGTGTTGATTCGACAAACCCGATCGAGAACGCAACGACAAGCGCGATCGGGCGTGCTCTGGCGCAGGCGGGATTTGGGATTGTTGGCTCGGGCTTGTCCACCGTCGAGGACATTGCCATTGCCTATACGCGTCAAAAGGCATTGGAAGCCATGAAAAATGGTTCGGTCGATCAAGATGATGCCGACAATGTGGGTGAAGGAGCTCAACGGTCTGTTGGCGGTCACCAAACCGGCCGAACGCGTTCGGACAATGAATCCCGCTCCGGTGGTCAGCAGCGGCAGGATGATCCTGCGAGGCTGAAGAATGATTTAGTAAGGCGTTTGATCGACATGACCAAGGGAATGAACCCGGCACAGTTGAAAAATAGGGTGTCGATGTGGTTGAAAATCACTTGGAACGGCAAATTTAACAGCCTTGAAGTCGGTCAACTGCGTTTGATCGAAGAACACTTGAAAGCGGAGAGACAAAAACAAGAAGCGTCGTGAAGTAAGGGGGCTGGGACATGAAGCTACGGAGGACTAGACACGAGGGATGGTACGAGATCATGTCCGCCTGTCCGATTTGTGGTCATAAAGGTTGGTGCGGCATCAACAAAGAAATGACGATCGTTCATTGCATGCGGGTGCCATCCGACCAGTACCGGGACACTACAATTGGGCGACAATATATTCATTATCTCGATCCTGACCGCGTGCCTAAAACAAAGGTTGAGATTGAAATCGTAAGATTGGTGGAAAAAAAGCCGGACTTTCATCTCAACCGTGTGTACCGTGCTTTGATGAAGGAGCTTGGATTATCCGAGTTCCACCTCGACCACTTACGAAATGAACGCCATATGAGTGAAGAGGCCATCCGTTTGCGGGAATATCGGACCATGCCTGATCGGGACCGATATCGGGTTGCCAAACGGGTTATCAGCCGCTTGAACGACCAGGATGATTTGTTGGGTGTCCCCGGCTTCTTTGTAGCAGAGGGCACCTACGGTCCTTATTGGACGATGGCGGGTGAATCGGGACTCATGATTCCGTTTCGTTCCATCCGGAACGAAATACTCGGTTGGCAAATTCGGGTGGATCATGTGCCTCTTGAGCTGTCGCTGAAAGGGCACATCAAGGGTGAAATTCTCGAAGAAGTGGACCCCGACGAAAGCGGCCGGCGGCGTGCGAAATGTTCGCTCAAAGTCCAGGACAAAAGGTTGGAGGTCATTCTGACCGAGAAGGATAAAAAAGAGTGCTACGCGAAAACGGGCCAGTTTATTTTCAGTGTAGAGCTCAAGCAAGCACAGCGTTATTGGTGGTGGAGCAGCTCGTCTAAACCGAACGGTTCTTCCATCGGAAGCCCGCTTCCGTACCATTTGGCTCTTCCGTATCCGTGTTTGAAATACTGGGAGGTCGGGGAAGATCCGAGTGCATTGATTGATTGCTCGGAAGTTTGGATCACCGAGGGCCCCATCAAAGCAGATATTGCGGCTGACAGAATGGTGAAGCCGTTTCTCGCGATTCCTGGTTCGGGCGCATTCCAATTGGCGCTTGAACCGCTTCTCGCATTGGGATGCCGGCACGTTGTGCTTGCTTATGACGCAGACGTCGTTACAACACCCGAAGTGCAGCGCTCATTAGAGCTGTGCGCACAGTTTTTTGCGGATAAGACGGATATGTCCCTCAGTCTTGCGATGTGGGACATATCGCAAGGGAAGGGGATCGACGATTTGCTCGCCAATGAGCTGGTCCCGCAGGTGTCGAAAATTCTCGATTAGAGAATTTTGAAATCGGAGGCAATAATTAAAAAAGTGGAGGAAGATGAAATATGTTGAACCGTGTCATATTGATCGGGCGCCTCACACGCGATCCCGAGTTGCGTTATACCCCGTCCGGAGTTGGCGTTTGTACGTTTACCTTGGCTGTCGACCGCCCCTTTACCAACCAACAAGGCGATCGCGAAGCGGATTTCATTCCCATCGTCGTTTGGCGTCAGCTCGCCGAAACGTGTGCGAATTATCTGCGAAAAGGCCGACTGGTTGCTGTTGAAGGGCGCATCCAGGTGCGTAGCTATACGCCGGAAGGTTCTGATCAACGACGGTACGTAACGGAAGTTGTCGCCGAAAACGTGCGATTCCTGGAGTCCGCGAATTCCGGTTCCGGCAATAATGGAAACGGTAATGGTGGACAAGGTGGCGGCGGAAACCAGGGAAGTGGCCGCGGCGGTCAAACCGGTGGTGGACGCAACCAACGTGGAGGACGCAGCGATGATCATCCTGGAGCTGGAGGGCATGACCCTGGTTACGATCCGTTCTGGGATGACGGCCGACCGATAAATATTTCGGATGACGACTTGCCGTTTTAAGGCTGATGCGTAAAGGGTAAGGAGCCCGGAGTGGGGGGGCTAATGCAGCTCCCACTCGCAAGGGACTTAGAGCAGTTATTATATCCTTTCTACGAGTGCTTCACGGATGAAGTTGAACGGGCGCTGAAAACATTCGATGTTGGAATGATGGGTGCTTGCGATGCGGTCCGTGAACGCTTGGAGGAAGAATGGAGGGGAGTAAATGAACTACATCGAAGTGTACTTCGAAAAAGTCAAAAAAGCCGACGAGCGCTATCCCGAATTGGACGACCGCTTCTGCGTCAAATGCGGATATGCTCTCGTCAAAGGATCGATCAACTACATCGAAGGTCTCCATATCGATGGCTGTCCGGATGAACAGTTGGGAAGCGAATGAGGCCTGACGCGCCATTCGGCGGAGAGCTACCATCGTACAATTGGTGCGAGTGGGAAAAAGCTTTGCTTCGGCAAAGCTTTTTCTTTTTCCATTGGTAAAGGCGGAAAGGCTTTTTCTTTCCGACCGGCGTGGGGGCTAAATGATGCAGCTCCCCACTCGCAAGGGGCTGCAAAAGGAGAAACATGCAGTGGCGGACATTCGGATTACAGAAAATACGTTTGCTGATTTTGGATTCAAAAAGAAGTTTTATGAAGTTACCGGTCTTCGAACATTGTATGTTGTGCCTGTCAAAGATTCGATTGATCCGTGGTCCAACTGGCATATCTGCGAGGAAAGGCCCAGATACAAGGCGGACTTCCTTTACGGATTAGACCTGACAATCGAAATTATCGAAGATCACGACAGTTATGCTGATGGCTATGCCTTGAACAAAGCGCTTGAACGTGCTTGTATTCTGAGCATAACTATCGATGGCGCCCAGGCTGCAGCCATTTGAATCACGCTGCATTAGAAGTTATCAAAGGAGGAAGTACGTATCATGAACTCTTTACTCGAATCCATTCGGCCTGAAAAACTGAAGGGTATTCAGCCGGGAGACAGCGTCGTATTTCGACTGGTCAACGGCCAGCAGTACAGCGGCATCATCGAGACCGTCTCGCAGAACCACGACGAATTTACCTTCGTTGGCCGGGGGGCGCATATCCATGCGATTGAAATCCATCGCGTGGAGAAACACGTCCCACTGGCGGTTGCGGACTAGCCGAAAGAGTGCTATCCTCCCCTACATGGAGGGGTATTTTACGCCCCCTCCATGCAAGGGGGCGGGAAGGGGTATTGGAATCATGGGGAAACGAATCGCGTTCATTATGGAATCGTCCACCCGGCAGCCTGAACCGATGAAGGCGTGCGATTTTTACCGCAGCCACAAAAGCCGGTGGATCAATTCTGTGGTGGAATACATGGAGGTTCGGGATTTTCCGAAGGAGGACATCTTTTTTCTCAGCTTTCATCGGCTGAGAATCATCGGTTACGAGGAAGTCGTCGCTCCATATCCGGTTAGCAGATGGCATCCGCGGAAGTCGCAATGCGAAGCGTTCGCTCGAAAAATTCTTGAGCATGTGCTGAAGTATCCGGAGATACCGTTTGTTGAACTTCACACCGGCCGTCCGATTGCGGATTCATTAAAACCCTTGTTTGATGAACATGGCGTTCCATATCGTGTATTTGGCGATGGGGTGCCTTTGGCGCAAAAGCCGTTGTGGTATGAGGGTTTGATTGAAGAAGAGCGGAATATCCGGCGGCTTAGAGACTTTCAGCATGAGCGCTGGTCGATTATTGCCGGCATACATCATCGGACGCCTCAGGAGGCCAGCCGCATTGTCGATGAAGTTGGACCCAAGGCTCATCAGTATGGAGTGGAGAGTACTATTGAGGGGTTGAAAGCGCAGCTGGGCGCATGGAGACAAGCCCTTAAAGATGCTCGTCGGGCTTGGAAAGAATTTGCGGAAAGTTTGCGTGAAGAAGACACCACGGGCGAATTGGAACAATTTCTGTCCCGAAAAGAGTCTCTCGACGCCTTGTTTACCGATCTGTCCAAATACGAAGAAGTCAAAAGAAAGTATGGCCGCACAATCGCGAAATTTACGTGCTACCTGATTAAGCAGAGTTACGTGCAGCAGAAAGAGAATCGCGTTGGCGAGGCGTTGCTGCGGCTGCAAATTGAACTGTTGAAGTAAGGTGATGTAAGAAATGCGATGCGCAGGTCGATGGAAAACTCTCTGATTTAAGGTGCGATGAAGGAGTGTCCGGACAAAAGAGAAAGGGTATCTTTTGGAGATTCCGGCGCTTTTGCGGTTCATTGTAGCCCCCTTCATGCTGAGCCTCCAACTGGAGAAGAGTAGCACTCATTCAGCCCTTTTCAGTATGAATGAGAGGACAACAAAGAGTCCTGCCTTTTTCCGGATTCCTAAAAAATTCGGAAAAAGGAGAGTTTTCCAATGGGAGCTTTATTGAACGATGCGCGGACGGCATCGGTTTTGCGGTGGTTTGGCGGGAAACACATTTTGGCCAAGGACATCATTCCGTTGTTTCCAGAACACCATTGCTACTGCGAGCCGTTTTCCGGCGGCGCCCATGTCATGATGGCGAAAGTGCCAAGTCGTGTCGAAGTCTTCAACGACATAGACACCAATTTGGTGAATTTTTTGATGGTTCTGAGGGAACGACGCGACGAGCTGATCGATGCTTTGGGTTCGCTCCCGACAAGTCGGTACCTGTTTGGGATGTGGCAATCCAGCCCGCTTCCTGACGATCCTTTCGAAAGGGCGGTTCGTTGGTTCTACATCCTCCGTCAAAAGATCATCCCCCATAACAACCAAAAAAGCGGATGGCGGGCCGGGAAAATCAAAAACACAGCTGTCGATTATCAGAATGCGGTCCAAAAACTGTACGCTTTTGAACAACGTTTTCGGAGAGTGATGATCGAATGCTTGGACTTCCGCGAAGTTATTCGCCGGTACGACTCACCTGAAACCCTGTTCTATGTTGATCCGCCCTATGTGGGAAGAGAACATTTCTACAAAGGCGGTTTTAGCCGGCAGGATCATATCGACCTGGCGAGACTTCTCAACAAGGTTAAGGGAAAAGTTCTGGTGACTTACTATGCGGATCCGCTCATTTTCGAACTGTACAGAGATTGGCACGTTCATCAGGTTGATTCCTACATCGGTACGGTTTGCAAAGTGGGCGAGGCCAAGAAAGAGGGTACCGAATATATCTTCATGAATTACGAACCATCGAGCGTGTAATGAAGATCATGCCTGGCATGGAGGGGGATTTCATTTCCCTCCATGAAGAATGGGCGAACAGGAGGAAATGGGCATGCATTATTGTTTGAAGGACAAACAAACCGGGGAAATTCTCGATGTCCGAAATGGTATCGAGGCTACGCTTCAAGCTCTTGGGCAGTTTCCGGACCAGGAACGTATTTTCGTCCGTCCCATTATGCTCCGAGCGGATTACATGAAGCTCTCCACGGATTATCGTGGTGAGAAAAATGGCGATCCCTATGTGCTGTATTGTGACCGGAAAGAACGCCTGTGTCATTTGGAGAAAAAGGCACAACTATCGATTGCGCAATTTGGTGGCACATAATCGGTTGGATGTGCTGGAGATAGGGGAGTAATGTATATGTTTAAGCCCGGTGACATCGTTCGGCACAAAAAAGACAAAAAACTTGTCTACGGACAAGTCACGAAAATATCCAAAAGCGGAAAGACGGTGGATGTACTATGGAAAAGCGATGACAATCCGCAATTAACCAACAATCACTGGTGGAGTTACCGCATCGATCTGCTTGAAAAAGTCGAGAACTGATTGATTAGAACTGCTGCTGAAAGAAGCGGGTCCGAAAGGTCCCGCTTCTTTTCATTGATATTTCCGTTTAATCCACCTACGCTGGTATCTCGCCTGCATCTTCTTATTTGTCTAATTGTAAGCGTCAAACCTTTCCCACCTTCAATGCCCCACAACATTCATGCGAAAATAAAGGCAATCTACGAAAGCAGGAGGTTGCCTTATGACTTCCCGGGAACAACGCCGTCAATTGTGGGCCGCGCGCATTGCGGACTTTCGCGCCAGCGGCCTGACCATGTCCGCCTGGTGCGCCGCCAATCATTGCACCATCGATCAACTAAAGTACTGGCTCTACAAGGCGAAAAACTTGCCGTCTTCCCCTTCTTCGGCTTCCCCCACCCGCTGGGTGCCGCTGATGGTTGCCGATCCGCATCCGCAATCTGACGCTCCGCCCTCGCTGGTGGTTTGCATCGGAAAAGCGCGGATCGAACTCCAGACCGGTTTCGACCCCGGACTCCTTCGCGACGTCGTTCGGGCGTTGGGGGAAGCATCATGCTAACGCTATCCGGAGTTCAGCGCGTTTATCTGGCCTCCGGGTCGACCGACCTGCGCAAGTCCATCGACTCGCTGGCCGCGCTCGTGCAGGAAAGTTTCGGCTTGGATCCGTTCTCGCCGTGCCTGTTTGTGTTTTGCAACCGCGAGCGCAACAAGCTCAAGATCTTGTACTGGGAACACAACGGGTTCTGGCTGTTTTACCGTCGTCTCGAACGCGGCACATTTCAATGGCCTTCCGGAAGCGAAGGAACGTTCGCCGTCTCCACCCGCCAGCTCCGCTGGTTGCTCGACGGACTCGAGCTGAGCCAGCGGCAGGCGCACTCCAAAGTCACGGCTGAGGCGGTGATTTAACCGTCAACGTTCACCGTTTCGCCACATCCTGCGGAAGGCGTCAAAAGCTGGCTTGTCGAAATGTTAACGCATGGAAACACGAGCGGCTACCATCGAAAATTACGAAGCCAAAATTGAAAAGCTGGAGCAGCAAGTGGCCGAACTTGCGGCCAAGCTCAAATGGTACGAAGAGCAGTTTCGCCTGGCGCAGAAGAAGCGTTTTGGCGCCTCAAGCGAGAAGACGCATCCGGATCAGTTGGCACTCGACCTGTTCAACGAAGCGGAAGTGCTCGCCACGCCCGAAGGCGAGGAACCGCTGACGGAGAAGATCACGTACGAGCGCCGCAAGCAAACCGGCAAACGCGAAGCCAAGCTGGATCATCTGCCGGTGAAGACGGTAACGTATGAGCTTGGCGAAGACGAGCGGGTCTGTTCGTGCTGTGGAGGTGCGCTTCACGAGATGAGCACGGAGACGCGTAACGAAATCGAGATCATCCCGGCACAGGCGAAATGGGTGTAACATGTACGGAAAGTGTATGCTTGCCGCCGCTGCGAGCGCGAAGAGATCCGCACGCCGATCGTGACCGCTCCGATGCCGAAACCCGTCTATCCGGGCAGCCTCGCTTCTGCTTCCAGTATGGCGTATGTGATGACGCAGAAGTACGTGGACAGCCAGCCGCTGTACCGACAGGAGCAGCAGTTGGCTCGTTTGGGGCTTTGGATCTCGCGGCAGACGCTGGCGAACTGGATGATCTACGGTGCGAACCGGTGGCTGTCGCCGCTGATGGAACGCATGCGTGAGCATTTGCTCAGGCAGGACATTCTGCATGCAGACGAGACGACGCTTCAGGTGCTGCGCGATCCGGGCAAGTCGGCCGAGACGCCGTCGTATCTGTGGCTGTATCGGACCGGGCGAACAGGCCCTCCGATCGTCCTGTACGACTATCAGCCGACGCGGAACGGGGTGCATCCGCGAGCGTTTCTTGCGGGATTCAAGGGCTACCTGCATGTCGACGGATATTCCGGCTACCACAAGGTGCAGGGTGTCACGCTCGTCGGGTGCTGGGCGCATGCGCGCCGCAAGTTCGACGAGGCGCTGAAGGTGTTGCCTGCCTCGCAAAACAAAACCGAGACAGCGGCTCAGCAAGGTTTGCACTTCTGCAACCAGCTTTTTGCGATTGAGCGAGAGCTGAAGGACGCGTCGCCGGAAGAACGGCATACCGTCCGAATGGAGCGAAGCAAGCCCATTTTGGAGGCTTATTGGGCATGGCTTCAAAAGCAACGATCCCGTACGCTGCCGAAAAGCCTGCTGGGACAGGCAATCACGTACAGCCTGAACCAGTGGGAGAAGCTGACGGCCTTCCTGAAGGACGGGAGACTGGAGCTCGACAACAATCGCAGCGAAAGGTCGATCAAGCCGTTCGTGATCGGACGCAAGAACTGGCTGTTCGCCAACACCCCCCGCGGAGCAAAGGCCAGCGCGACGATCTACAGCGTGATCGAAACGGCAAAAGAGAACGGGTTGAATCCGTTCCAGTACCTAAAGTACCTGTTCGAGCAGCTTCCGCAGCTAGCGGATCCGAAAGATCCGGAAGCGTTGGATCAATTGCTGCCCTGGTCGTCGTCATTGCCGCTGACTTGCCGGATGTCCTGACCATAAACCAGTTTATCCAAGCCCTCATTTGATGGACAGGTGGGGGCTATTTGACGCTTACGCTGTATTTGGATATTGACGGAATCACCACTTATGGCCCAGTGGAACTTTTGGAGAGTTGGGGAAAGTGGAGCGGGGAGAAGCATCAGAAATGCCTTCCACCTCGTTATGTGTAAAGAGTTCCGCCGGCAGAGGCAATAGGCAGGCGGCAAACGCCAAGCCCTCGCTTAAAATTGGCGAGGGTTTCTTATTTTTGAGGGGTATTGATGTGAGATGGGCGATACTGCTATAATATAGCCATTACCATTACTTTTTTATTTTCTCCGCTGAAATAATTCAGCTGGAGAAGGGGTACGTCCGAATCTCGGACAAAAAATATTCAGGCGCGAAATTGCCACGGAGATTATGAAGAACATGCCACAGGTATGTTCTTTTTTAATTTTCCGTGGCTTTTTTTTGTGCCCAAAAAGAGGGAGGAAATCGGAAGATGGAAGTCATGGAGAAAGAACGAGTCGTGACAGAAGTGGCGGATGGAATTTCGTTTTCGGTCGAACACGAGGTTATCATGAACGCTTTGCTCTTGTGCGAGAAAGTGGTGCCGAGACAGAGCACAATTCCCATCTTGCAGTGTGTTAAGTTCGACCTTAAAGGCGATACCCTTTTCGTCACCGCGATGGACACGACGCAATCCGTTCTGCAAATGCTGAAAGTCGTGAATCAGAACAAGATGGACGGAAGTTACTTATTCCCGGCCAGGGAAGGGATCAAACTCGTTAAGAGGATGCCGCACGGCAGCCTGTCTTTTACCCAAAAGGGCTCGTCGGTTTGCATCTCTTACGGGGAGCGGGGATCGGCAAATCTCAAAACGCTCGATCCGGAGGAATTTCCACAGCTTCCAAGGCTTGCGACGTCGGAATTTATTTCTGTTCCGATTGATGTGCTGCGGAAAGGGGCGTTATCGGCTAGGTTCGCATCCACAAACGAGACAACCCCGATTCTGTGTGGAGTGAATGTGTACAACGCCGGCGGGAAACTCGCTTTCGTGGCTACGGACCGTCACCGGATTTACAGGTACATTTCAAACGTTGCTATCGAAAATGAAGAGAATTTTCGCGGCGGCGTCATTGACGCACAGCACTTTAAGGGAGTCGTGGATGCGCTCCAAGCTGATAAAGTCGATCTTTGCATCAATGACACGCACCTGGTCCTGCGGGAGAAGAACATCGTCTATTTTGGACGATTGCTCGATGGAACGTATCCGAATATCGAGCACATCTTCGGGGTAAAAACCGATTTTGCCATTCAAATTCCCCGCGGTGCGCTGGACGAATGCCTGAACCGGATGCTTTCACTTGAAACCGAAAATAACCGGGTGACGTTGGAGGCGAGTGGCGACGGCGAGTTGGTCGTTCATTCGCATTCTGAAACAGGCGAAGTCAGCGAAATGATACCCGGGTCGAAAATGAGCAGCGGGTTGCCGGCGGTCAAGTTCAACGGCCGTTACCTTCGGGAAGCGCTGCTCGTAGGCGATCGGGAAGTCAAGACGGTCACGCTACGTATCAGCGGGCCGATCACGCCCGGATTTGTGGAGTATGACGGAGATACTTCAGTAACATCAGTTATCAATCCAGTAAGGTAATAGAAAAAGACGGGGGCGCATCGCTCTGTTGGTTTCGCGCCCTCGAACATGGTAATCGGAGGTAGAGACATGGCACAAGCTCCCAACACGGCAGCTGAACAAGATAGCGACGTCATTGAAGTCGAACTGACATACTCGAAGGAGCAACTTTCGAAATTGATCGAAGTGTTGCCTGGGAATCATCCGTTGGTCATAGACCTGCGGCGGCAATTGGAACGTGCTTATGACAGCGTAAATAATGTGCGTGAAAAGCGCATTAGTTCCGCTGCCAAGCTTACATACCTCGCAGAGAAATTGAAAGTTTCCAGCGTCGAGCAGCTCCTCTCCAAAGCGCTTTCCCTCTTGAATATGGGGCTGCAGCTGGAAGAGCGGGGCTATGAAGTCGTAGCTGTGAAACACAACTTTTTCTCGAAGGAGGTAATCAAATTTCGGATAAGGGGGTAATACAAATGAGAGTTGACGAAACCAAGATCCAAGTCGTTGACGTTGAAGAACAACTTTCGAATCGGAAGGGCGATGCGAAAACGAATGAGCCGGTTACGATCGTTGACCAGACCAAAGAACGTTCTTTGCTCGTCAAAGCTCTCGTCTTTTTGGTGGTTTTCGTTGTTACCGTGTTCACGCTCATCTTTGCTTTCCAACTGCTGAAAGAAGGCAGTGTCGATAAAACACTCGAAGTCTTCAAAGCGTTGGCAGCAATCGCGTCGCCGATCGCCACTTTGGTTCTCGGTTACTACTTCGGTCGTCAATCGAGCCAGAAGTGACGATATCAAATACGGAATGCGAAGGAGGAAGCCCAGTCAGACGGGCGTAACGTATGAAGATAATCGAAGGGAAAAAGGTTCGTTTTTTGGGAGAAGATTGCACGGTCGAAATCGGCACATACCAGGTAGGAGGCGGGCCGGCGATCCAGCTTTATTGTGAAGATGGGTCGCCGATGGCTACTGCTACTATTAACGTTCCGTCTTTGGAGTTGCCTGAAAACTACGTCGTAGTCAAGGACCAAGACGAGAACGAGGGTATGATGGAGGCTTTGGTTGAAGCGGGTATCGTTCGCCCAACCGGCCTCCGCGTCGTCGTGGGATATTACTCGGCGCCCGTCGCCGAATTGCTGGTAGCCGGCTGATGCCGACCGTGTAAAAAAAACAAGGTCTGCCTCTTCGTAGGTGGACCTTGTTTTTCTATTTCTTGGGTACTATTTGGTACTCAATAAGCTCCCGATCGCCGAGCGGTCCTGGCTTTGTAAAAGCGCCAACCGTATACCCTCGGTCTTCCAGCTGGATTGCTTGATACAGAAGGCTTAATGCTTTCGAAAACAATTCCTCGTTTGTCTCCAGCTTTAAACGTTGCTTCATCCACTCTATTTTTTCCGCGATTTCCGGATTCTGAAGTTGTTGCTCATGAAATTGCGCAGACATATCCGACCTCCGTTCCAGATTTTTGATGTTATCTTTATTATAATTCCTGATCTTGTTTTCTCCAAACGATTTCAAAAATCTGTGCCGCTCTGTGTCGTAAGGCGGGCCTGTTCAAAACATAAGTGATCATGGTATAATATCCCTAATACGATTCACATTTCTTTTCTTTGCCAGACGTTGATCAGGCAGAGAGTGGGGCCCGCAAGGGAATAGGTAATAGCTTGGACGAAGAAGACGATCTATGCCATAGGTCTGTCTTTTTTTTTGTTTAAGCGATAATTGTGGAAGTAAGAGCTACGCATATGCGTGGCTCTTTTTTTATTTCACAAAGGAGGGTAATAGAAAGATGGCAGATCAAATGAAGGGCATGTTCGACCGGATCATGCGCAACAAGGTACGAATGGGGAATTTTGAAACGACGGAGCGGGATATGCTTTGCATCCGAAGTCTCCTGCAGTTCCCGGAGAGCCCATTTTCCGTTGCTGACTTCTGTGCCGGCAGCGGACGCGCTTTGGAAGTGCTGACCCAGGGGTCGGCCGCGGTGACGTTCGGCATTGAACCGAATGAGGAGAAGTATTTGGAGCTCCGCAATAGGATTCATAATGCGCTTTTTGGCGGATACGAAGAGTGCCGCATCAGTCGCGACTATTTCCGGTTGATGTACCTGAATCCGCCCTACGATGATGATTCCGAAACGGAAGACTCCAAGGTGGAACGAAAGGAAAAGCGGTTTTTGCGGCATTTGCTGCAGTATGTTGCTGCAGACGGGATTCTCGTCTACAACATACCGCGGCGTCGGATGACCAAGGATATCGTGAATATTCTCGTGGCTAACTTGGATGACATACGGGTGTATCAGTCGCACGACGATACGTTCGGACAGGTTTATACCATTGGCCGCAAGCGATCCGTGAAATTCATCGACCGGAACGTGGTACAACGGATATTGACGCTGATGGAGGAAGGAAGTGAACTGGAACGCCTCCCCATGATGGAGGCTCCTGTTTATCGAGTTCTTCCTGGAAACGTCACGCCGAAGTATTTCCGTTCGAGTCATATGGACCCGGATCTGGTTCGCGAAGTATCCAAAAATTCCACGCTCACCAAAAAAGGTATGGAATGGTCAACTCCGAGAAAGCCGGCGCAAAAGTTGCAACCGCTCCTTCCGGATAAGGAGATGCACCGCGTGCTTCGTATGGCTTCGGGGCGTCT
The DNA here is from genome assembly GCF_000227705.2 of Thermobacillus composti KWC4. Lineage (GTDB taxonomy): Bacteria > Bacillota > Bacilli > Paenibacillales > Paenibacillaceae > Thermobacillus > Thermobacillus xylanilyticus. Next base: position 135,593 of record NC_019898.1, on the reverse strand, counting down.
CAACGGTAAAGTTGGAAGCGGGGACAACCTTCATGTTCTGAAGGGGATTGTGAAGAAGGACATCGTCAAGGATGTGGAAGAAAGTCCGAACGAGACGGTTATCACCGAGCGTGAAGTGTTCAAAATCACGTTCAAATTGGTGGACCGTTACGGTAACATCCGGACGATCCAGGGTTAGTACGAAAGAGACAGGGGGACATACGAATGAGATTCATGGAGTTCAAACACAAAGACATTTACGTGAAGGTGCATACGCCCCTTATTGTCACGCGGGATGATCCCGAATCGAAATCAAAATACCTGGTCTATGCCAAAGTCATTGACATCGATTCGCGTGTTCAGGCGGTTTTTGCGCAATTCCACCATGCCAAAAAGACCGAAGACGTGACTTTTTGTTTGCGGTATGCGCCCCGTATCGGCGAGAAGAACTACGATCGATCGTCCTTTTACGTCAAGCCGACAGGCAAGTACAAGCATCTGTCCCAACGTGAAGATGAAACGTTCGTCACTGGTATAGTGGCCAGCGAAAAAGTGCTGTCACGCCAAGATAACGGATATTGCATTTTCGCTTGGGATGGCAACATCCATGAAAAGCTCTTCTGGGCCATCGATGCCTACTACGAAACGCCGATGCTTCCGGAGTGGATTCCATACTTGTTTGATCGCCTTGTGAAAGACGAGTTTCTGGTTCCGCTTACCGTGCATGATTTTGTTGGCGATTACTCAAACCTGGTGGCCTATGAATTGCTGGTCGGTGAAGACGTTTTGGACGGGTACGTGTCGTATGGACTTAGAACCGGTGCGCTGCGGCTTGAAGAAGATCACGTAAGGGAGGCCATATAATTGCTTGCTACAACGGAAATAGGGAATTTAGGTCAACCAGGAGTAGCTCTTTTGGAACCCGGCGATGATGCCAATCCAAAAACGCTTGCCGATATTGAAACGATCGGCGATTACTTGAGCGTTTTTGGCGCGGACTTAATTCGCAGATTGGATGCCGAGTATGTGCCGGTCCATCACCCGGGCCGAGACGAGCCGCTTGATGTGTTGAAAGAAATCAAGCGGCCGTTGTTCAACGCGCAATCGCACGTAGCGACAGCGTTGTTCAAAGGTTTCCAGAGGCATAACCGGCTGTTCCTCATCGGCGAAATGGGGACGGGCAAGACGTCGATCTCAATCAGCGTATTTTTTGCAATGATTCGCGAATTGCTGGGGGGTAAAGGCCGTGTCATATACATGGTCCCTAACCACCTCATCAAGAAGACGAAGCGGGAGGTTGGACTTCTGCTGGACAAGCGGATCTTCGAATGCACATTTATCGAAGATTACGTTGACGTCGTTCGTCTTCGTGACAGCGGGAAATTCGAATCCAAGCCGACCAAGATTGAGGTCTACATTATCGCCCGTGACACCTGCAAGCTTGGGTACATTTATGAGCCGGTGGCGAAATGGGTCAATCGATCCTACGTGAAGCGGGTTCAAAAAGAGAATGGCGAGGTTCAGGAGTTCAAGCGTACCGTTTTCAAAGGTTGGAAATGTCCTTGCTGCGGCGGACTTCTCATGAAAGAGAAGGAAGACAGCATGGTGCCGATGGAGTGGGAGGACTTTTTCAATAAGCAGGGCAAGCCGACCCGCAGAAAAAGTAATCTCTTTTGTTCGAATCGGATTCGGCTGTACAAAAATGCCGATCCTGAAAAAGACGAATACCGCATTTGCGGCACTCCGTTATGGCAGGCAAAGAACCGGGATAAAAGCAGTCTGACCGGTGAAAGACGCCAAACGTCTGGTAATGCCCCGCGCAAGGTTGCGCCGGCTGACCTGTTTAAGCGTTGGTTCAAGCGCAAATTCGACTTGGCGATCGGAGACGAATGTCACGAGTTGACCGGCGGCAGCGCTCAAGCGCATGCGTTTCATATTTTGATGGGTTGCGCCAAATACACGCTCGCGATGACCGGGACCTTGATGAACGGATACGCGAGCAACCTCTTTGAACTCATCTTCCGCATGCACCCGCGTCGGATGAAGGAAAACGGATTTAACTGGGGCGACGTCGGTAAGTGGGTAGATTTGTACGGTGTTCGTGAAAAGGTAACGAAAATTCGCGAAGATGGCGAGCTGAACAGTTCCAGCAACGGTTCTTCGAAACGGAGCACCGTTAAGGAAATGCCCGCCGCGGCACCGCAACTGTTTACCGACATGCTCAGTGATATCGCTTGCTTTATCCAGATGTCGGATATGTTTGAAGTGCTGCCGGAACTGCAGGAAGGCCCGATGAACGTGCCGCTCGAAGGAGAGAGAAAATTCGTAAGCTGCTCCACGAGGATTGTGCGAAAACCCGGACAGAAGAAGAGGAAGCTGCCAAAGCACGCGAGATTGCTTGCGCCTGAATGGTACCTTCGTCGAAATCTTACGGCCGTGGAAAACCTTCTTCGTGAAGCAGTGAACGAAGAGCTGGCCAGCGGGGGACAATCGGTGCTCCTTGGCAGCTTGCTGAACACGTTGCTCTCCTATCCTGACGTTCCGTTCAACTTCGACGGGGTTTACCATCCCGACACCGGGGATTGCATTGTTCCTCCGAAGTATCGGTTGAGTGAACGCTTGTTGTACCCCAAAGAGCTCCAGCTGATCAGGTTTGTCAAGTCGCAATTAAAGGTCGGACGGAGGGTCGCTGTTTATGCCACCTACACCGGAAAGATGGGTACCTTGCAACGGTTATCTATGCTGCTGGAGGAGCGGGGCATAAAAACGGCGATTTTGGAATCGCACGTCGAGGGTCCTGAAAGGGAAGAGTGGATACAGGAGAGGGTGAAAGAAGGGGTTCAAGTTTTGCTTACGAATCCCATTCTGGTCAGCACGGGATTGGACCTACTGTTCTTTCCCTCCATCTACTTTTACCAAACAGGGTACCGGCTTTCGATTGTGCGTCAGGCTTCCAGGCGCCATTGGAGGATCGGGCAGAAAAATAAGTGCTTGACCGTTTACAGCGCCTACAAGAATACCATGCAGGAGCTTGCCATTAACCTCATGGCAATGAAGATGAGCGCCGCATTGGCGCTGGAAGGGCAGTTTAGCCAAGATGGTTTGGCGGCTTTGACTGAAGGTTCCGGTGGAAGCCTGGCGACTGAGCTTGCCAAACGTTTCGTGGGCAATAAAATTGAAGGCGTTGAGAGTGCAGAGTCTATTTGGGGCCGGATGACGATCGACGCTACTCAATTTATTGCACCGGTTCAGGATCCGGATGTATCGAATGCAGAGGAACAGCCGGATGTACTGGACGTCTGGGACGAGTTGCAGGCGGCTTCGGAGAAATCTTCGGGTCAGACGTATTATGGCGACACGGTACAGACTGCGTTGCTGGCCTGGGCGAGAGAAGTCATCCCTGCGGATTTGTGTCCGCGATTCATGCAACAGATTGCATATGCGGAGCAAAATGTGCTGAATGGGGTCGAAGGACTGACGGTATCCAAATCATCCTTGTTCGGCGAATACGAATTGCATTGGGATGCTTCCGCGGTTCCCAGTGATTCGGCTAATTTCCGCAGATGGGTGTACGCTTTGACCAACAAGCCGGTGGATAAGGCTGTATCGACGCAAATGGAAGTGAAGTTGGACCTGATCGTCGAAACCAAATCGGCCAGGAAGAAGACCAAAAAAGTCTACAATGTTTCCGAAGGTCAGATTGCGTTCAACTTCTAAATTCTGCATTCGATTGGGGCGGTGCAAGCTGCCCCTTTCGATTTTTTTTGATGGCTATATATAATCAAATGGGAGGGTTGTACATGCAGACAGTGGTTTCTCCGCGTCCGGATCCGGGGAAGAGGAAGTTCCCGTTGTGGAAGGTCTGGGCATGTTACATTACCGCATTGTTGTTTACCGGGCTCATTTTGGCCACCATCATTGGCGCAGTTAGTTCGCTTCTTCCGGATTCCTGGAAGGGCACCATTAGCGCTTGGAGTCTATTGGAATATACGGGCCTTGCATTCTTGATTGTATACTTTACAAGAATGATCGGGGATATTTGGCGGTCTCGTAGCGAGGATCTCAAGCTCGGGTTTACTGACTTGCCCAATCCTTTCTACGATGAAAATTTCGTCAAGGCTCCCCATCGTCTTCAGAAGGAAATCAGGGCCCTCCAGGATGAACTTGAACAAGCCCGAAAAGAAGGCGAACGAACGGCTGCTTATTTGAGGGCGGTTAATCAGCGTGCCGAGTTTTATGAGAGAAAAATGGAGGAGATGAACAAAAAGCTAACCGTGTTTACTCGGCACCATGAAAATGCCCGGCGCCTTCTCGGGTCTGCTGCATACTTGCTTTACATTGGTGAGGAATGGCGCTCCGAAATGTTAAACAATATATTGTCCGAATGCTTGACGTGCTTGGAAAAAGACCACAGCGACAAGTCTGCTGCACTCTTTAAGGTTTATGGCGAAGAGCTGCGCATCGAGCACTACATTAGACTTTCTGCCCGATCTGCTCGAAGCGTTCGCCTAAAAAAAGGGGAGGGCTTCGCCGGCAAGGTATGGGAAGCGGGTGAGGCGCAGTACATTCCGGATATTCAATCAGCAAATGAATACTTCGGTGCCATTAAACCGAGTGATGACTACCGATCAATCGTCGGTATTCCGATTCGTGCAAACGGGGAAGTGCTTGGCGTTTTGTGCGTTCAGTCAGAAGTCGTTGATGGGTTCACCAAGCAAGATTTACGGACGTTGCGGTTTTACGCCCACGCTTGCTCGCTCATTTTTGTGTATGATATACTGAAAGCAAAGATGAGTGCGGAAGGGGTTGATCGGGAATGAAGCTGACCAAAACTGGATGGGAGGACATCGATGCTCTCTTTTCGGAAGTCGAGCGAGTGCATAACGAACTGGAAGTGATCCGTGAAGAGTGCAAAGATATTCTTTATCCTTCCGGAAAGAAAAAACCCGACAATCCGGATGTTGAGAAACTGCTGGTTCGGAGCGCATAAAGAAATAAGGTGCGGGATTTATCCCGTGCCTTTATTTTTTTTGTTTCAATTGAACTGTCAGAACGTATTTTTTCAAAATGATTTTGTGAAATTGAAATTCCGTTATATGATAAATATCAAACAAGAAATCATTGAAGGGTGAAATCATATGGGCAAAAAAATTTATCCAACTTGCCGGATTTGCGACAAACTGAATGCTGAAATGACACATTGCGCGATCTTTGGCCCACTCGATCCAAATGATATTGACAACACCGCCATTGGTGCTGCTTGTGCGAAATCCGGCGATTTTGTTCGTTTTATTCATGCTGTTCCGAACGAATACAACTTTGGTAAAACTTTGGACGGCAGGCCGAAAGATGAGGCAGCTGAAAGCGAGCTGCTGATCTACGATGCGAACGATGAAAAGAAAGGTTTTGAAATTAAGCACGGTATGACTCTCGAAGAGTGGGCCAGAATTACGTTCGGTAAAAAGTCCGATTGAAACCGGAAGAGCATAATTCGCGACAAGATGTGTTCAGTTATCAATATATTACTTTATTGATATATTGATCGATTTAGTCCTACTGTGTGATAAGGATTAGAGAAGAGCCGTTAAAAAACGCGGACTGTGTGCCTGCCCGCATGTACCCGATTTAAGAATAACAGGTAAAAATTTCGAGTCCATTATGGAGAGGAGGAATCGCGTGCATATAAAGCGAATTGAGTTACTTGGTTTTCGATCGTATCCTGATCGGACAGAAATCAGTTGTGAGCGGGGCGTGCAGGTATTGCATGATAACGAAACCTTTGATTTATTCACGGCAATCCGCTATGCCCTTATGGAAAGTCGATTGCGCGTGCTCAACTGCCGCAGGCTGGAAGACCTGATCTTTGCTGGCGACGGCAAACGGCGCGCTATGAATATCTCCGAAGTCAGTTTGGAATTCGACAATGCCGATAGAACTTTTCCTTTGGATTGGCATTCCGTCGAGATCCAACGCCGGTATTTCAGGATAGGTGAAAGCGAATTTTTTCTAAATCGTGTACCGTGCCGACTAAAAGATATCAGTGAATTGTTGCAAGATGTTCTGAACGTGGAGAGCGCCGCGGTGTGGGGGAATTATGAACGGTTGATGTTTGTCGATCTTTCCCCAGAATCGCGTCGTCGTTTATGGGATATTACAGCCGGCCATCTTGTAAACCGCAAACGGACGGCGGAGTTTAGTTCGAAGCAGCAGAAAACGCAGCGGAATTTGGACCGGGTTAACGTTATTGTTTCAGAGTTATCCCAACAAATGGAGCAACTGAAAAATGGGGCGGATCCGGAAAACAACCAGACCAGGATTGAAGAACAGCTCAACTTCTTGAAAGGACAACAATGCACTCTAAGTAATGAGTTGGAAAAATGGAGTCGGGAAATTCAGAGATTAAAGGAGACCTTAGTTTCCGGATTTGATGCTGACTTTCCGCGGCTGTGCCGCGCATTTGCATTTGAAATGCTGCGTTGGACCGGTTCGACAGCTTCGCTCGTGTTGACGCATCCGGACGATCCGGATGTTAGTGGCATTGCTATCGAGGGGCTTCCAAGACAAATGACCGAGGTGGACCGGGTGGCAGTGGGCTGGGCGTTTTGGACGGCGTGTATGAAGGTGCTTGAACTACCGGTTTCGATACTACAAGTTGACCCGGAGCAGGACAAGCCTCACTGGAAACTGCTCACGGATGTCCTAACGGAATTGAAACCTTCAATGCAGTTGCTTGTTTGTATGAATCGAGGATAGAGGGGCATTTCATGGGACAGTATTTTCTCGGCTATTGTATGGACGAATATGGTCGATATCCTGGAAAAAGGGTTTATCCCGTTTTTTGAGCGCTGCCGGTCCGAACAGCTAGAGGGAATTGTACTGAAACGAAGGGACAGCCGGTACCATCCCGGTATGCGCCGGGCGGAATGGCAGCGGGTCGTTAATTATATGCGGGATGAAGTGGTTGTGACCGGATTTTCAAAAAAAGACGCTGCCTGGTCGATAGGCCAAGAGCGCGGCGGCCAAATTGTCCCGGTGGGTTTGCTTGAACATGGCCTAACCGAACCGATCCGAAAGGCGGTTTTTCCGATACTGCGCCAAACGGTAATCCGCGAAACAAAGGACTTTGCGTTTGTCCGGCCGCTCGTTCGTTTGAGCGTTCGGTTTCGCCATTGGACAAAAGCCGGCAAGATGCGGCTCCCTGTACTGGAACGGGTAATTGTATAATCATTATACGTGTTTTCACACTTTCATCATTATGGCCAAGGCGCCGCGTGTCTAATCGGCGGCGCCTTGAGTTTCTCTTACATTAACGATTTCCTCTTTAACTCTTTCAAACGTTCCTCGATGGGCGGGGTGTTTGGGAGATTCCAAACTATTTTGGTTTCGGGGAGTTTGGCCAACAGCTCTTGAAGTCTTTCGACGCCGGTTTTCGGCTCTTGCCCGTCCAGGATGTAGTCGCGGAGCGACCGTTTTTCCATCAGGAGGCGATTTAAGTAGTTGCTCCTGAAAAAGTCCGATCGTGAACATCACCTCATCCCCATCCTTTTTCAGGACTGCCCATTTACCTTATTCTTCCTTATTTTGCTGCCTTCGCGAGCATTTTGGCCGCTCTGTCCAGGTTGTGGGTCAGGATTCCGAACCCGACCCAGCTTTTTGAGCCGACAAGGCCCCGGTACCTGCTGCGGCCTAAACCGTACTTTCGCTTGAGGAGGCTGATCCTGGCCTCTCCTGCTGCACGGTAGCGCTGCAAGTCTTTGAACCAAGGTTGGTTTTCATGTTCCGTTCTCGCCTGGCCTTTCTTGCCCTTTCGGGGTAAGCTGGCCCGTTTGACGCCGAGCGCCGTCACTGCCGATTCGTTTTTCTTGCTGGAAAAAACCGCGATCCGTCGCGACAGCTGTTGGGGCGACGCCGAATGTTTCGATGTGGGCTTTGACCGCCGGAATGAGCAGTTCATCGTCCGCCGGGTTGCCATTGTACACGGCATATCCGGTAATGAAGCCGCTCTCCGTTTCGTCAATCCGGACTTTATACCCGAACTCCGTTCCTTTGGCTAACTTGCCTTTCTTGATCGGCCGGGCTTCCGGATCGAAAAAGCTGACGATGCGATCCGGGATGACCCGCGTCCCCGATACGACTTGCTTGGCTTGGCGGATCAGTTGGCCGGTCAGCGTGATGGCTGTTTGAAGCCGCCCTTTGCTCTGTTGCGCCATCCGTTTGCCGGTCTCCCGTATTTTTGCGACAACCGCGTTTGCTTGCTCGACCACGGCTTCCGTCACTTCGATGACGCTTTCGGTGATCCGGTCGACTTCTTCCCAAGACTCCCGGCTGCGGCGGCGAAGTACCTTAGCGATGGACAGAATCTTCTCCTTGATCTCGGCGGTACGGTCTTCAAAGCCTTGCGCGGCATGGGAAGCGACTTGGCGGATCTTCCGCACCAGGTGGGTGATGACTTTGACGCCGTCCTGCAGCAAGGTTGCGTCTGTGGGGTGGTGAATGTCGGACTCCACGACCGTCGTATCGGTGCGCAATTTGCGATGCTTCAGCACCGCCTTTTCCTTCAGCTTGTGCAGGAGCGCTTCGTTCAACTGTTCGACGACTTCGTCGCCGTAGCGTTTGCGGGCGTAGATGAGCGTCGAAGGATCCGGCATCGGTTCATCGATCGCGATTCGGCAGAACAGGCGCCAAGTGATGCTGTCGCCGACTTCTTTGATCAAGGACTCGTATCCCAGGTTATACTTGCGTTTGAGCACCATGAGGCGCAAGTATTTCTCGATGGGGTAGGTGGGACGGCCCATCTTCGTCTTGGTTGGATGCTTTTCCATAAACGGCTGCAGGAAGCTTTCGTCGTCCAACAGTTCATCGATGATCGCCAATTCGGCAGGCAGTTTCCGTATTTCTTCTGGAAGAATCGTATCCCACAGGGTTAATTGTTCGTCGCGAAGTTTCAACAATTTTCTTCACCTCAAGGAAGGATTCCCAAGGGGCGATGTTGAACTATTAAGACAAAGGAATTCGCCTCTTGGGATAGGTTGTCTCGGCAACTTCCTATTTCCACATGGAGGAGATGAATTCCTTTTATTTTGCTTAAAACAGCCGACTTTTTCAGGGGAAACTAAGTAGTCGTTTTGGTGTGTCATTGACCATCAAACCTTTCTTTTCTGAGTACAGCTCATCGGGAGCTGCCTAATACATAGAATAAGTCGGTTTTTGGTCGCTTTAACGGACTACGCGCAAAATGGATCCTGCAGGGCAGGGGGGGCGGCACCGCCAGCGGGGTGGTGTGGCCGTCTACGTCATAGATCATCAAAATAAATCGTGAAATCAATATACGTGTTTGCACGCTTTTCCTCGCCCGCGCACCACACTTCCCGCCACTCTATTCCTTCTCCTTCTGTCCCGCTTCCCCTGCGTTTTTTCGTCCGGATGTCTGTCGCTCCCCAGTTCCGATCCCGCTCCGGCTGCGACTTCCCACTTCCTTATATTCGTTCTCCCGTTTTTCACGATTCTACTTTCTCCCTGGCTTTACTTCGACGCCTTCCCGTCCTTGCTCTTTGCTTCGGTCCCGCTCCGGACTGCTTCTTTTGGCGCGCATTGAGTTTCGTTTGTACTATTGACAACGTTTCTCCGATCTGGCACCCTTTTCCCCTTTTGACCCGGTTTTTGCGCGCAGCGCGCGCGGCGGCCCCCCCGGCGGCCGGAAACTGCAACTTGATCCGGATTTAGTTGCAGAGTTGTGGTCTGCGACGAGGTACGGATCAAGCAAAAGAATAGGTACGAATAAAGTAGCAGAGATAAAAATCTGCAACTAGATTCGAATCTAGGTACAGAAGACGTGACGAATAAGGGATAAAGGGGATAGATACGGAAAGTGCGCCGAAGTAGCATGGGAGCGCATCCGAAAAGCGTGCAAACACGTATATTGCTAAAAAGAATTTTGATAGCACGAATCATCTGTGATATAATGGAAGATGATAGAAAAGAGGGAGCGGGAGAGGGTGTATTCATCCTGCTGGAGCGGGTCGTTCGATCTCGGACTAGACGCCATTCGTTACGGAACTATTCATAACGCGAAGCGGACAATGGATGGAGCGCGATTATGAATCTTTGCCACTATGGGAGGATGACGTGATGCTTTACGAGGAAATCGAACAAGGCAAGGTGTACGAGTGTGTCGATGGGCGCTTCCGATACGTTCAAGAAATACCGCCTGCCGGCGCCTACAAGTCCCTGGCGGTGCTGCATTACCTCGAATCCTGTCCCGATCCACAACTCGGATTCATGGCTGGCAGGTACACCATGACGCGAGAAGAGTTTGCAAAGCAAGCCTTGAGAGTTCGGGATGATGTCAGGAGGCCCGAGATGCGATGATCGGTGAAGCAAGATCCCCAGCGCAGCGGAGCGGGAGCCGGCTGCTGACCCAACATCAAGCCGAAGATTTGCTGAAGTTATATCGAATTTACCGTTATTCGGCCGGCACGCTTGACGGAGGCCCCGAAGGGTTTCCGGTCCGCCTTCATACCGGTCGGAGTTTGGAGAAGAAAGGGCTCGTAACGTTGAGTGTCAAAACCGCGGAACGACAGCCTTTGCGATGGAACCTGACGGAAATGGGAAAACGCGTGGCGGCGTCTCTTTGGAATGCTGAGGATTTTCCCGATCCGCCGGCCGAGAAGATGTTTGATTATCCTCCGGCCATATATCACTGGACAGGAGAGTGGTCTTTGCAGACAAGCTCCGCACGTGTTGCTGCGAGAAATCGGATTCGTTTTTTGGTCCCTATTTACGTTAACGATAGCGGGCGGCGCCTGCTTGATATGGAACAGGCAATCCGTCTTGAATAAGCGGCAAGTAACCAACCTAGTGGCCGCTTCCTCATATCCACAGAAACGATCGGTCCGATGCACCTGGTGGTCGATTGGCACTCTTAGAGGAGGTTCAGGAATGAAGCGAACTGCCCTTGCAGAAAAAAACCGGCTTGCTGCAGAGCGCATGTATGCTGTTGAACGTGCGGTCGAGGAGCTTAAATTAATGTCTTCCACGGCTCCAAGTGTCGATAAGGTGGAAGAAATGAGCCGGTCTGTCAAGGAAGCCTTGGATTCTTTCATTGAAGCTTACAAGGATTTTCATAAGTCGTTCGTGCGGCGAAAACGCAAGGAGGGATTGAATCGTGGAGAATAAATTCGTCCCCGTTGACGTTACCGACCTCGATATCGCCTTTGGCGGCAGGGCGATGGAACTCCTCCCGGACGTGAAAGACATCCCCGAAGAATACTGGGATGACAACAACAAGTGGTGTCGGTTGATTAACCGACTGTTCTATGGGCCCGTTGAAGGGGTTGAAATCGCTTCGAGAGAAGGCATCGATGTTCACAAAGCCGGCCGGCATATTATGGCGATTCTTCGTTCCTTTGCCCCGGAACACGAGCACAAGATTGCGGGATGCGCATACTTGGCCAGCATGTTCTTTGAAGATGTTACTTTCGATAGTTGAGAGGGGTTTGACGTGGGAACTAAAATTAGAGTTTACCTGGAATTTTTACTGCAACGGCCGTCGCGACCAGAGATAGACAAATACAAAGCCGACCTTACAGTAGAAAATCGTAAGCTCTTTGATCATTTGCTTTTGTTTTGCTATTTTGACCTGATTCAATATACCCGTGAAAAGAAGTTGGTTTCTATCGGTGATTTTTACTTGTCCTGCTTCGGTTTATTCGCAATCATAGTTGGCCTCGCTGGAGCATCTTACATCAATCATTACCTGGGCCTTAGTATGCTATGGTTCATCAACCTCGCATTAGGGCTGATTGCCGGCGGATGGGCGATTTTGATTTGGCGAAAACATTACTTCTTCGCTTCACGTCCTTCGTTGTGGAAAGCAACCATAAGATCGAACCTTCAAAGGCTGCACGACAATCCGGAAGAGTTTGAGGCCACATTTCGTCGTTTTATCATGGATTTTCCGGAAAAATCCGTTCCTAAGTGGAACAAGCTCATTCCGAAGTTGATTGGCAGGTAATTGCGGAGGTTGGTGGAATAGTGAGAAAATTTCTTGCACTCATCGTAATCGTTTGCGGACTCCTTACCGGTTGCTCGACCTCTGATTTCTTGGATCCAAGTGGCGGTTCGACGGCGTCCGAACAGGATTTCAACGAAGTAAAGGAAGGCGTTTGGTACAAAGTGTCCGAATGTATTGACGGGGACACGTTCAGCATTTCCGTAGGAGAAAAGAAGGAATACAAAGTCCGTCTTTTGTCTGTCGACACGCCAGAGACAAAGAATGGGGTTGAACCATGGGGGCCTGAAGCCGCTGCCAGGACAGCGGAGCTTTTAACCGGCAAAGAAGTCAGTCTCGACTTTGATATTGAAAAAACGGACCGGTATGGGCGGTTGCTGGCCGTCGTGACCTTGAAAGACGGCACGAATCTCAACGAATTGCTTCTCTCCGAGGGCTTGGCCGAAGTAATGATTGTAGAGCCTAATGACAGCATGGAAAAGAAATATCGGGAAATTCAACGTAAGGCGCAACGAGAGAAAAAAGGAATGTGGAGTCAACAACAAAGCGCCAGTCAAGGTCATACCGATAAACCCAGCTCTATCGGAGAAATTGGTATTGCCGTTGATAAAAGTGCGGAAATTGTGACGATCACCAATAACGGAAAGAAAGAACTACATTTGAAAGGTTGGAAGCTCGTTAGTGTGAAAGGCAATCAATCGTTTGTATTTCCCGAGCAAATAATCAAACCTGGAGGTTCGATTACAGTGACGTCCGGTGAGGAAGCAGGCACGCTGGATTGGGGCGCCCGCAACATTTGGAATAATAGTGATAGCGATCCCGCCGAGTTGTATGATACGGATGGCCAACTTGTGGCCAGATGGAATGATTGACCGAAAATCACGAGATACGGAAGGAAGAGAAGAGGATGCCGCGAAACGAAAGTCCTTTAGAGAAAGAAAAATCGCTTGGTTATGTCGTGAAAGTCCAACAGGTTATCGATTTTATCGTCCTCGCCGAGCTGCAGAAAAATGGACGCCTTTATGCACGTGAAATGGATCAGGAGATCATCAGGATTTTGGATGGTGTAGGAGTTAACGATTCCTATTTGAGCCAGCGGTTAAAAAAACTTGCCGAAAGCGGCCATGTTAAACGCCAATGGGACGGCGACAACCGGTACAATCGGTACTACGAAATTACCGATTTGGGTGTCGAATATTTCAAGCTACTCCTTCGTGACCTTCCTGATCGGGTAAAGCAGGCTCTTCGGGTTTACACGCTGTTCGATAATTACATCAAACAATACGGCCATGTGAATCTGAAATAAAGGAGTGGGATGTATTGGAGTTGAATTATCAAGAAGTCGTTCAAAAATTAAAAGAAGGGTTTCCACAAGGCACTGTCAAATTCCGGAGCGATAATAATCGGGCATATATTCCGAACCAGGTCTATACGGACCGGGTTGAGCGAGCGACCAACAGTCAGTGGGATTTGACCATAAAGGAAATTGAAATTAATGTGCCCCACCGATACATCAAGGTTATCGTGACGGTAACAATTGGACCGCATCACAGGGACGGATACGGCTTCAGCGTAATCGAAAAGGACGCGGCAGGTGAGCCGATACGCCTGGCCAATGCACTTGACCAAGCGGCAAATGAAGCTGTGAAAACAGCGCTGGATACTTGGCAAATGGGGTGGAGTACCCTAGCCCCCTTCTACAAGGAGGATTGGGGCGGAAACCCTGCGCTGCGTCATTTGCTTGTTTCGGATCCTCCGCCGGAGCCCGGCGACTCGTTTCCCGTAGTACCAAATGCGAAGATCGATCGCTTTTGCATTTTTTCAAATTGCGGTAAACAACTTACGCATGATGAATGGGAATTACTTGGACAGATTCCCCGTTTTAATCGGAATAAGATGACGTACTGTTACGAGCATTTGCCGAACTTTTGGAAAAGGAAGATTCCAGAAGATGTTCGCAAAGACTTTGAAAACCGGCGCAATGGCTAAACGATTGTTTGGCTTAGACCCCCCCTGCCGCTGTCGCGGCACCATCAAATGATGAAAATGGCCGACCACTGCATCCGTATTTTCATTCTTGAGTAAAGGATGGATTTCCCTTGGAAAACATAGATAAAGTTTATATAGTAATCGGGATATTTGTTTATTTCGTTGCTGCTGTTTTCATCATTGGGGGGATTTTGATGAAAAAGCACCCTGCTAGAATGGCTAAAAGATTCAATGAAAATTTTCCTCCTTACACTGAAAGGCATATAAAATATGTGTTCGCGGTCGGCCCGCTTTGTATTGCTCTTGGAACACTCTTTCTATTGCACAAGACCATATCTCCCATAATTTCATCAATCGGTTTTCTCGTAACCGTCCTTATTGTTATTGGTGTGGATCAATATAATGCAGCGAAAGAGCAGAACGAGAAAGGGGAGTGATGGGATCATAAAGGTGGAAGAGTTTCTCGCTTAAAGGAAATTAAAATGATGTTTTTCAAAAGGAGGCGTTTACAGTGGGTCTGTTCTACTGGTTGTTCAAAAACAAAAATACCAAAAAATCGGGACGCTACCCCGGAATAGGCTTCTCCGCGTATGCTCCTGACAATCTCGGTTTCAAGCCGAATGTATATTTAACGCAAATCGAAAAACGATTCAATGAAGTATTTGAAAAACACAGCGATTATTTGCACAACCTAAGAACTCGCGTTTTGTCTAATCACGAGGATATTACAGCTGAAATGTACTCCTGGCTGCTATTGGAGTTCAAGCGTTTCCTTTGCATGAATATCTTTCTCAAAAATGTCGGTATGTATAGTTCGCATACTGACCTTGTGTGGCATGAGGCATTGATGTTTACGATGCAATATCAGCGTCTTTGTGAAGACTTAATCGGTGAGATGATTCATCATCATCCGCACGTTGACGGATCCGCGCAACCTAACGAACATCAAAGAGCGCTATTTGAGATTGTTTATTCGACCATTTTTAACATATATCCTGAGAACATCTTTTTGCTTGGCCGTTTCGGAAGATGCAAACTTGACCAGCGTTTTGTGGATCATGTTCTTTCATTCGATCCTACTTTCGTCATTCACCATTATTTCAAAACAAACGACATCGACATTTTTGCTGAAGCTGTTGAGGATACTGTTCGTCAAATCGGTAAGGTGTTGAGGGATAAGGCGAAACAGGAGAGATCGCAGGAATTGTCTTCACCGATACCCATCATAAAATCAGAGCAGCGTTCCGCGCCCACTATAAAATCTCGTCGTTCCGTCCCGGGCGCCGCCAGCAACATCCGAAGTAACCAGGCACAACAAAACTCGTCTTCAGACAGCACCCTCAATACGATTCTTATGTTGAGTCTTTTAAGTGACGACGACAACAATAGATCCGGGGGCGGTTCATCTTGCAGCGGATCGACTTGC
The DNA here is from genome assembly GCF_000227705.2 of Thermobacillus composti KWC4. Classification (GTDB taxonomy): domain Bacteria; phylum Bacillota; class Bacilli; order Paenibacillales; family Paenibacillaceae; genus Thermobacillus; species Thermobacillus xylanilyticus. Next base: position 120,189 of record NC_019898.1, on the reverse strand, counting down.
AGTAGTTCCAGCGATGGTTCGTCCTGCAGCAGCTCGTCATGCTCCAGTTCCTCATGTTCCAGTTCATCATGTTCGAGTGGTTGTTCGTCATAAGGGGATTGGTTGGTTTGGGTACCGCTTTGAAATTTCGTAGTCTTATTGTACTATATTAATATACTGATATATTAATTAATTATTTAGAATTTTTGTTGTAAGGAGGGGGGCAGATGGAAGATTTCATCCTACGTGCGCTTGGCGAGGGCGGCTATCTATCCAAATTGGTTGATGGGTACTCGCCGCGCCCACCCCAAATCCATATCTCTACCAAAGTCGGACTTGCCCTTGAAGAAGGCCGTCACCTGTTGTGTGAAGCGGGGACCGGAACGGGAAAATCACTTGGTTATCTCATACCCGCTGCGAAGTGGGCGGTATCCAATAATAAGACAGTCATTGTCTGCACGCATACCATCCCGCTTATGACGCAGATCGTGAATGTCGAGTTGCCGCGGGTACAACAAATTTTGAAGATGGAAAAGCTAAATCTCCGTTACCAGCTGGTAAAAGGAAAATCTCACTATATTTGCCGCAAAAAACTGGAGGATTTGTGGCAAGAAATGCTGCGGAGCGCGAGCGAAGAAGCAAAATTGGTGCAACGTATTTATAATAAGGTCAATCGCGAGATGATAAACGATCGGACCGGGCTCGGCTTTGATATCGAGGACAGACTTTGGATGAAAATCTCGGCTTCCAGTTGTCCGGCTATTACGAAACCGGATAACTGCCTGCTTGAAGACCTGAAAGAAAAAATGCATAAGGCTCATATCATCGTCACCAATCACGCTTATTTTTTCAGCGATCTCATTATGCGGAAGAAGACCGGCAATGGATCTCTCCCTGATTATGACGCCGTCATTTTTGACGAAGCACACGAAATCGAAGATGTATGTTGTCAGATTTTCGAAAAAGTCGTGGACGTGAACCGATTTGAGGATTTATTCGAACATCTTTTCAAGCGGGAATCTTTCAATGATCTCGATCGGCGAACACAACTTATGCTGACCCAGCTTCGTCAATCGTTTCAACGTAAGCTTGATGAGATATATGCCGGTGTCGGCCAAAAGATGGGGAAAGAAGCGTTCCGGCTCCTGGAAGAAAAAATCGATGTGTCCGAAGTGTGCAAGATGATGGGGGAGTTTATCGATAAAATCAGGTCGCTTAACGTTCGCGGTGTTTCCGATTTGCTTGATAAAATGCACGAATTGAACGACGCTCTCGATTTTATTGGTGAGAATTCAAAGCGGTCCTGGGCTTATTGGGCTAAGGTTCATCACCGGAACCATGTAACCCTGCATGCCGCGCCTCTGTTTCCCAAAGTCGTGTTGGCCAAAGGGTTATTCGATCAAGTTCCCGTGATTCTTACGAGTGCAACCATGTCCACGAATGGGTCATTCGCCTTTTTCGCGGGGCGGATCGGCGTGAAGGACTACGACAGCACAATAGTCGGGAGTCCGTTCGACTACGAGAGAAAAACCATGATTATTTGTCCCGATGATGCGCCCGATCCGGATAGTCCAAAGTTCAATCAGTACGTCGTAGAAAAGCTGGAAGAGATTCTGCTTTACTCCGGCGGTCGAACCCTCGTCCTTTTTACGAGTTTTGACTCGATGACCCGCGTCGCTCAAAAATTTCAGCCGTATTGCATTGACCGGGGATTCAATTTGCTCGTGCAGTATCCCGGTTGTGACCGTGAGGATATCATTCGCCAGCTGAAAACAAATCCCCGATCGGTCGTATTAGGGTGTTCAAGTTTTTGGACCGGGGTTGACGTCGCCGGCGATGCGCTTACCACTGTTGTTATCGTCAAACTGCCTTTTCCGCATCCGGACGAACCGCTCATTAAGGCACAAATCGAGCTTCTTGAGAAGGCAAAGCGAAGCAGCTTTTTTGATTACATGCTGCCCAAAATGCTCATCAAACTTAAACAGGGCTTCGGCCGGCTGAACCGTTCCGTTCATTGCCAGGGGGCTGTGATAATCCTGGATAATCGGCTGCGGACGAAGCGTTATGGGGCCCTGATTAAGAAAAGCCTGCCGAAGTGTCGTTATTCGGAGAAGCTTGAGGACATCGTTCACATATTGCCAGTATAGAAAGGATGATTGTCTTATGATGGGGAGATCACATCTCGTGATAGGTACCGGCGTTACGCTTTCCGTACTCGGGGCCGCCGGTGAGAATATCACATTGCCGGTCGTTGCCGTCGCAGCGGTCAGTTCGCTTCTGCCTGACATTGATGAACCAAATTCGCTTTTGGTTTCCCGCATAATCCCGACCCGCTTCCTTCAGCTTTTCCAATTGGCAGTTGTCGGTTTGGCCGTGCTCATACATTTTTACGGCAAAGCTTATGCGCCCTGGAATACAATCCTTGCCGTTTTCGCGGCTGTTGTTTCTTTCTTGCCAAATCGCACGCTCCGGAGCGTTGTTATGGTGCTGCTGGGTATCGGCATTGTTGTGTTCGGTGAGCGTTTCATTCCGTGGAATCTTATCGTTGGATGTTTGCTGATCGTCTGTTCGTTTCTTCCGCACCGCGGCTTAACCCATACCGTTTACGGGGTTGTAGGCTGGTCCGCGCTTCTTTACTTTGCCACGTTCAGCTATGGCCATGCGCTATGGGTTGCCGGCGGGCTATCGTACTTGTTGCACCTGCTGGCTGACTCCCTCACTAACCGAGGCATTCGGCCGCTTCCGCCGTTCGAATGGCGTTTGCGTCTCAGACTCATGAGCACCGGAAATTGGTCTGGTGCGATCGTCGAAAATGTCTTTATCGGACTGACGTTCGTCTTGGTGTGGTTCGTGTTTTTCCGTCATGGTAATTTGGCGTCCTTTATCTCATAAAAAGGGGGGAGAATGTTGGAGTGTTTGTTTGACGCCGAACCTGATTTCCCGGTTGTTTTGAATGCCCTCCGCCAATTACGAGTTCATGCGCTCGTAGAAGAGCGCGTGCTCCATGAGAAAATCAAAGATGTGCTGAGGGCAAACAACATCGGTTATCGATACGAGTACGCGCTCGGTCCGCGTAATCGAGTGGATTTTTTGACGTTCGGGGGAACAGCCATCGAATGCAAAAAGAAAAAACCGAACGAACGATCGGTGATACAACAACTCGAACGATATGCCTCCTTTGCTGATGTCAGAAGCATCGTTCTCGTCATCGAACGGTATCATGTGCTGCCTCCGAACATCGGTGGGAAGCCCTGCGCTTCCATAGGATTGAATCGCCTTTGGGGATTTGGGGGGGTAATCTGAATGTCAGTGGGCACCGCTCCGCACCTGCAGGCGCCTGCCTACTTGCAGCGCCCTGTTTTCTCCGGTCATTATTACGGAAAATTACTATACGAGGCGCGAACGGACTCTTGGATTATTCGCGGCGAACCTTGCGTCGTGATGATGGCAAAGAAGCTTTTTCCTGGCAGCTCCGGAAGACATGCTGGTGAAGCCCGCTTCAAACGAAACAAAAGGACAAACGGCGATCTGAATTGGCTCATGTTGAGATACCCGCTTCAAATCGAGAATCCGGATGTTTGGGAATCGGATTATTCCGAAACGATTGAGCATGTGATGAAAAGGCAGCGAATCGCTGCCAGCCCGTACAAATCCGAGCCTCATCCGGTGATCTTCAAAGGACAGTTGGGCGACTTTCAGAAGGAAGGCTTGGCGTTTTTACAACACAACGCACCGACGCTGCTCGCCGATGAAATGGGGCTTGGTAAGACCGTTCAAGCGCTTGCCTGGATTTCAACAATCAACCGTTTTCCTGGAATCATTGTTTGCACCAAAAATATTGTTCGCCAGTGGGCCAGAGAGATCCGAAAATTTATCGAGCCGGTCGCCGCAGTAGAGGGGCAGTTATCCCTTTTTCCGGAGTTGGACATGGTCCATATCATTAACGGATTATCGCCCTATCAGCTGCCGCCGGCACAATTCTACATTATTCATTATGGATTGTTGCGCGGGTGGAAGCGAGTTCTTCCGGAGTATAATTTCCAGTTCCTTGTCTTTGATGAGATACAAGAACTGCGACATAGGGGAACAGAAAAATACTCTGCAGCCTCTCTTCTGGCCGAGAGCGTCCAGAATCGTATTGGCATGAGTGGGACACCGGTTTACGGACGTGGCGGCGAAATATGGAACGTGATGAACATCATAGAAATGAACTGCCTGGGCGACTGGGACTATTTCACTCGTGAATGGTGTGAAGGGTACGGCACTGATGTAGTTCGGGATCCGGAGCAACTCGGTGAATACCTAAGACGTGAGGGACTTATGTTGCGCCGTACCAAACAGCAGGTCCTTGATGAGCTGCCTCCGAAGCGGCGAATCGTCCATGAAATCGACTATGACGAGTCATTGTTTCAAAAAAGCATTTCACTTGCGCTTAATCTTCTTCAAGAATTTGATTCGACCGATGACTATCTTAAACGCGGACGTCTCAAACAGCGTATCGGGGAAGAAACAAGGCAAGCTACGGGGATTGCTAAAGCACCTTTTGTTGCTTCTTTTGTCCGGATGCTTTTGGAGGCGGGCGAAACCGTTGTTTTATACGGATGGCATCATGCCGTATATGACATCTGGATGGAAGAGCTCAAAGACTTCAATCCAGTACGCATCACGGGTACCGAGACGGATAATCAAAAAGAAGAAAGCAAAAAGAAATTCATGAACGGAGAAACCCGATTGCTGATTATTTCGATCCGGGCCGCTGCCGGGTTGGATGGTCTGCAGCATAATGCTCATATCAATGTTTTTGGCGAATTGGATTGGAGTCCGGGTGTTTGTTCTCAAGCTGAAGACCGCCTCCATCGAATGGGACAAAGAGATTCTGTGCTTTCTTATTATCTTGTTTCAGGCGCCGGTTCAGACGAAGCCATGCTCGATGCGCTCGGATTCAAAACCGCTCAATTCGTTGGCATCATGGGCGACAAGGTTGAAACCGAAGAAGATCGTGCGGAAGCTCAAAAAGAAGCGGGTAAGCATTTGGAGAAAGTCATTGAGAAATTACGTACCATGAAAAAATGAGGAGGTTCGTTGATTATGTCGGGTAACTCCCTGGTTTCACATCCTTTTATCAACTCGTACTTTGAAGCCGTCAGCAACAAATTCGGTTTAACCCCACGCGAATCGGAGGTTTTGAGGGCCCTTATGATTCTGGGGCCAAACAATCGGGAGCTCGGTGACCTCCTGGATGTATCCGAGAAAACGATGAAAAATCACATCGCAAATATCTTAAAGAAAACCAAAACGAATTCCACTCGTGAGCTGCAAGCACTTGTTTTCCGCGAAACCCTTGTCCCGGTTCTGTTAAGCGTGTTTCAATCAACAAACAATCACCCTGCGGGAATACCTTTCGATGCCGCTTTGTCTGGTAATTAATGTCGTAATGTTGGATATAACGCCCGCTATTGAGCTACTTTTCAAGTATTTTTACTGATGGTATAATAAGGACATTACGAATTTCTTTTTAATTTTCTTCGCCGCTATTTATTCGGCGAAGAGCAGGGAGTGCGGCGAGAGCCGCCGTAAAAAAATCAAGGCAATTTAGCCGTGGAGAACACAAGCATGCCTTATTTCGGCATGCTTTTTTTGTTTTCCGCGGCTTTTTATTGCCTAAAACAAAGGAGGAATATAAATGCAAATCAACTTGGCAACTTTCAGAGAAAGTTTGCCGAAGAATGATCCGCCCCCAAAACTGGAGCACTACTCTCCAGGGGTGTTCAGAGCGATTGAAGCGGCCCATTACGAATCGCTGAGCAATCAGGTCGATTGGGGTTCGTTTACGCTCGAAGAGGCGGAGCAGGCTTTGGAATACGCGATGGGCTATGTAGGGGACGACTGCGATTACGATTTCGATGAAGACCCTCGTCCGAACGAGTGGAATGCGATTCATCAATTTTTGCACTCCACAGAAGCCATCTATCGCATCAAAGAAACCAAGCCTGAACGTCAAACGTCGGAGGTTCAATTCTTCTGAAAGGTGCGTGGGGGTAATTGGAAAGGTCGTACTTATACCCGGAACAACTCGGGCAGATGCAGGCCACTTACGATGCGTTCGTCATGCTCAAAATCGCTCACGATGCCGGCTGCGATCTTCACTCTGATCCCATTGACTTCTACTGCCAAGAATTTGGGTTTCAGATTGATATCTTTTTACAGTGCATTGAGCGAATTTTTGGGGAATGCAAACACACATTTGAAGGCTTGGACGAGTATGGCGAGGAGATAAATACTTACCGGATTCCGCTTCCGGAGTTGAAAGAGTTCTTCGCCCTCGTAGGCCACGGCGAGCGCGACAAGTACATCCGAAAATTCAACGGGATGCTGAAAAATACTTGCGATTACTACGAGTTGGAAATGGAGGGTGTATTGGCAGGAAACTGCATGCACATTACGCTCTCCGGCTCTTACGGCCTGTATTCGCCGATGTTAAAACGAATGGTGGCAATTAAAAAAGAAATTCAGCAGGAGATCCGCAAACGTAAACAGTTGATCGTTAACGGCTTACGGAATCTCGTCCTGTTGAAAATGGTTTGGGATCGTCTCGGCAAAACGATCGATGTTTCGATGGGAGAACACACAAATATCGTTTTTTCCCGGCTCATGCAGCTCTGTCAATTTGACATTGCCTTGGGCGCAGACGATAACCTCTCTTTCGATACCATGAAGACGATGCTAGAGACTGTCCTCAGTCAAGCCAGGGAGGAAATTGATAATCATGGAAAGGGTGAAGCAGCATGAGTCAAGTTGTTGCGGTGCCGGAAACCGATAAAAGGACCGGCGTTGAAGTGGTGATCCGCCTTCGGGAGCATGGGTTGCCGATTGTCGAGGAGTATTCGGATGGTGTGAAAACGGGTGAAGGGGTTTATACCCACGAAACCATTGCACATGCAGTCCTTGGCTCGCTGGAGTTTCAATCGGTGATAACTCCGATCCTCCCGCGCGGCGCTATCTTTTATTCCGAGGCCGGCAAAATGAAGCGCTATTGCTTCTTGGAAGTCCCGCCGCACCGAAGGAGAGCGTTGTACCACAAAGCGGTTCTGGAAGATGTCCCGTTTCCGCGCCTCGTGTTTGGTTTCGAACTCATGGAGCGCAACAAGAAACTGGATATCACCAGTGTAATGGTTGGGGCCCTCGAAGACCAGGTCATTCTAAATGAGGAATCGCCGGTCTATCGTTATCCCTATACCAACGTACAGGACAGCTTTCAGGTTTGTTGGGGTGGACATAAACTTCCTTCCATTGAGCGCATATCGCAACTTTCCACGATTCCGGAGCTGTTTTTTAATTCGCCAAACTCCGACTGTTACTATTCCTCGGCGAATAACAGCAAGATGTCGTACCGGGAGCTTGTGACAAAGCTCAAAGGAAAATCGTTTCCCGACAAGTATCTGAAGCCGACGGGGTACACACTCCAACAATGGATCGACCATCTTATCGGACGTAATTAATGGTTGCTGTTAAAAAAAATCAATATATCTCAGGAGGTAATACGCATGTCTCAGCAAATGGACCTTTTTTCATACTTTGGAGGTAACTTTGCAGATCCTTCCGAATCGAAGCTGGAATCCGCAAACAAGAGTGAACCGGTCGAACATAGTGCTGAATCTTCTGCAGCCGTTACGGAAGCAGAAGGTGGCGCCGGCGTAGCCGCTTCCGACAACAACAGGAATTCCTCGGAAAATCCGTCTTTCTCCGCCAAGAAGCCGTGGGAACGGCGGGAGAGGAGAAAAAAGCAGGATGAGTGCGAAGATACCTGCGAGGATGCCTGCGATGAGGAGCGATCCGGCGGAAGTGAGGAAGAGGATCTGGACGATGACGAACGGGATGCCCTCGCCGATGATCCGGAAGTCGATGAAGCTGCTGCGGATAGAGCGGAGCTTGCTGGAGAACAGGCCAAAGCGGACGGGAAATCGCTCGTAAAAGCCGGCTCCAACGAAGCTGCCAAGAAGGAAGAGAAGAAGCCGGTCTTTAATCATGCAACCTACATTTGCTATGCGGGAAATAACTTTTCCATCACCAAGTTTTTCCCGAACGATGACCTGGCCAAACTCGACCTCGAAGCGATTCGCAAGCGGCTTGAAAAAGACTTTCCGGAATTGTCCAAGCAGCGGACCAAAATGGATTGGGACGAAAAGAAAAACATCATCATTCCGATCGTCACCGGTGGGAAGAAAGGAAGCTATTTGATCGATGGAATCAAAGGCTTCTTTTTTCGTTCCAAAGATTTGTTCGAGAACAAACAACCCATCAACATTTTGGCCGCTCGCGACGGATACTACGAAGTCCGGGAAAATCCGATCGGCGTCTTTGTATCAAAGGCGCCGGTTGTTGAGGGCTTGGAACCTTGCCAGGAAGGCTTCAAGATGAAGCTGCCGAAAATTCCGCAATCGCTTATCACTCAACTGATCTCTTTCTTCGCCGACTATTCGGAGAAGAACGTCGAAGTGATGGGTGTATTTTACTGGGATTCGGCAAATGGACGTTATATCCTTGATGTGCCGTTCCAGAACGTCACGAAGGTTTCCATCGACCCGCATTACGGCGATTTCCCTCATTTCATCAAGGTTGCGGAAATTCACAGCCACAATACGATGGCTGCGAAATTCAGCCGTACCGACGATGAAGATGAGCTTGGAACGATGCTCTACGGAGTAATCGGTAAAATCTGCAGGGGACACAGTGTCGTTTATTTCGACTTGCAGACCCGGGCTGGCGTTGCCGGCAGATTTATTCCAATTCACCCGGATGTTTGGATTGAAGGGGATTACATTCCTGGAACTCTGAATAACAGGGTGGAGTATTCGGCGTATCCGGAAGAGTGGCATGACAGGGTTCGTATCGTTGAACGGGAGGTATATATACAATGATTAAGTTGCTCGATTTTCACAAAAAAACGGCGGACAGTTTTCAGAGACAGTCTGAAATCAGCAAGCTCTACTATTACATCGTGCTGATCGGCGCCGGCGGCAATGGTGGATATGCAGTTCAGCGCATCACGAAGATGATGAATGCTTTCGAGAACGTACGTTCATTTCTTCTCATTGCCGATCCGGACACCGTCGAGGAGAAAAACCTGCACCGTCAACCGTTTATCGCGACGGACATTGGCCAGAAAAAGGCCGATGTCCTGGCCAAACGGTACGGAGGTACGTATGGATTGAAAATCGGCAGTTATTCCGATTCCTACATTGAGTCGGTCGATCAACTGGAAATGCTTTTTTCACATACGGATTACCGGCATGAACGTGGGCAGTTCATTCAAAAGGTTTTGATCGGAGCGGTGGACAACGACTTTTCCAGAAAAGTCATGCACGATTACTTCAACAAGACCGACGATTTGATTTACATTGACGCCGGTATTGAAGGGGTGTATCTGCCGCCTGATAAATCCCCCGAAGAATGGACTGACGAAGAGGCTGCCGAACATAGGGAAAGCGGTTATTCTGGTCAGGTCGTTGTCGGTTTGAAAAAATGCGGCCGCGTCATCTTGCCGCCGCTCGATGCGGTTTATCCGATCAATGCAAAGGACGCAATTCCTCCTTCGCATTCCTGCGGGGTCGAACCGTATCAGCCGCAACGGATGATTTCCAATGAAATGGCCGCGATGCTGATTTCGACCGTTGTGAATGAGCTGTTTTCGTCGAACGCCATTCTCGTCCATTATGTCAATTTTAATGCAAAGACCGGGAACTGCAGGCCGGTTTATGCAGAAGATGTGGTCGGCGCCAATAACGATTCCGCTTCGGTAGCAGCTGCGCCGTATGACCAGGAAGCTGACTCCGGACTGCAATCAAGCGAGAGTGGCCAACTCCAACATGATCCGGACAATGCTGTATCCCCGTCTACAAAAGGCGAGGAGGACGCTAAAATCCTTTCTGCCGAGGAGCTTCCTGCGGAACAGGGGGGCGTCGAGGTAGAGGTCCCGGAAAGTGGAGTCGCCGGCGTTCGGGAGAAGGGTATCAAGGTAATTCGCATCGAAACACTTGACGAGAAACACGAGAAGACGCAACACGGATACGGGGTGCCTGTGCTTTATCATCTGGAAGACGGGTCCACGCTCCGTAAGTTGATTACGGGGACTCGACTGAAAGACGCCAAAGCTCGTGTTGAAAAGCTCATTCGCGATCCCGGCAACCGGTGGATTGAACGCACTGAAAACGGACTCGTGATTGAAAAAACGTCGATCGGTTAAGGAAATCTGGGGCGTGTTTTGCGCCCCTTATTTCTTTATGGGTGGAAATATCGCGCGAGTTAAGGGGGGGCTTCATAAAATGAAGGTGGTTACTGAAAAAATTTTTAAGAAGTTTAAGAAGGTCATTGATACCCGCGACATCAATCACATGGACAAGCAGCTTTACAATTATTTGCATCTTCATGCAGGTTTCATCGCACATTATGACAGCTATGGCTTCAAAGAAACGTATTCCGACAAAGGGTTTCTTGATTTCATCGAGCATTTTGAGCAGTGTTATTATTTGTGTTACGGTGAATACGGGGATTTTAACCGGGAGCTGAAGGAATATGTGCTGCAACATGCGGAGCAGATCCGCGCTGAATTTGCTTATAAGGCGCAGCAACATGAATTGAAACAGTTGCAGAAGCTGGCGGCAAAGCACGGCAAAATGATTTCCGACGTTGCAAGGAGCGAAGAAAAAGACATGACGCCTGCTTTGGTACCGATGTCGCTTGCCACAAACGGACAATTGGAATTTGCGCTTTGATAAAATAGGAAGGGAGGAATGATCCCCCCTTTGTTCAAAGAAAATAAAGTATTAGACTCGGAAAATAAAGTTGTAGACTGAGAAAATAAAGTATTAGACTGCGATGCTTCATTGAGCTAACGGGAGTTTAGTCGAGAAGTAATAAAGTGCTTACTAAAGAAAAGAAAACCTTAACTCTTTACAAATGTGAAAGCAGCCGCTCATTGTGAGCGGCTGCTTTTTCATCTAACTGGCGGTTAATTTATTTTAAACTTGTCTTTATTTTTTTCTGCAAATTCTTTAAAAGAAGTTAATTTAATATCGTAAGTCTTTAATAAATCAATATCTACATTATAACCAACTACGTTATTCCATTGCTCACTTTTCACAAATAATGGATGAATCCCTTGCTCCAATGCTTCTTCAATACTAAGTGTTGTGATTTTAAGCTCTTTTCCTGTGACCTCCGAGATGATCTCGGCAATTTTTTTATATGAAATCGATTCGGCAGCTAACTCAATATTATGTCCATTGAATTTTTCAGGATTTGCAAAGGCAGCACAAACAAAAGAAGCAATATCTTCAACTGAAATGTGATCTATAGGTGTATCCGCAAACGTAACTGTTTTTATTTCCCCTTGTTTTAAAAGAGGATACATTGAACTCAGATATTTTTCAGTAATGAAATTCTCCATAATATTTGCTGGTTTCACGATAGTCCAATAAGAAAATCCTGCTGAACGAACAGCCTCCTCTATATCCCACTTATCTGTCCAATATTTCTCAAACCAGTAACCTGTCCCCCATTCTGGGAATTCCTTATATCTGCTAGTGGCTGCAACAGAAGTGTGCACAAATTGTTCTACACCAACTTTTTTTGCACTTTGAATTAATGCAAAAGCCTGTTTCCTCTCTCTATCCGTTTCATTGGTATCCACTCCAGAAATCGGCACAGAGAAAACAGCATCGACATTTTTCATAGCATTTTCCAAGGAGGATGGGTCATCGAAGTTACCTACTACAGCTTCTGCCCCTTTTTGAATAAGTGCCTGGGCTTTAGTAGAATTTTCATCTCTAACTAATATACGAACTTTAAATCCCTGTTTTAATGCTTCATTTGCAACAGCACCCCCTTGTAATCCAGTAGCGCCCGTAACTAAAATCAGTTTTTGATTATTCATTTTAATATCACCTTTCATGGGTATAATTTTTTAGTTTGGTTGTAGATTATAGAACTCAGCAAGTTTCTCATACAATTTTAATCGCGTATCAAAGCCTTCTTGGGCAGTTGACACGATGAGTTCTTGGACACCTAGGGTATCCGCCAAGAAGTCCAATTGCGGCTTCAATTCGCTCCACGTACCTATTATAATAGTAGATAAAAACGATTGCGCAGCTTGATGATGAGCTTCAGAAAACCGTAACTCATGTGCCTTCAGTGGATCAACACCGTTGAAGTGCCCTAAGCTTTGTAAAAATTTTAAACTTATGATTCTTTTTTGATACTCTACTTCTTTATCCGTATCTCCGCCGATTACTGAAACGCCTAAAATAACATTTGGTGCTGACACCCCATGATTTTCTCGATAAAGCTTGCGATACAAAGAGATGGCTTCTTTTGCCCCTGAAGGATTGAAATGATATGCAAAAGAGTAGTTGGCAGCTTCAATTGCCGCAAGTTGGGCACTATATAAGCTGGACCCTAAAATCCAGATTGGCGGAAGTGGTGCGTCTTGTGGCATCGCAATGATCTGGGCAATTGAATCATCAGGCAACGAATCTGAAGGATGGTCATATCCTCTTAATTCACGTAGCAATTCTTGTAAATCATCTGCGTTTAATGAATGCATAGAGCGACGTAAGGCAAGCGCAGTTTTACTGTCAGTTCCAGGTGCACGGCCCACACCCAAGTCAATTCGATCTGGGTAGAACGTCTGCAGTAGTTTGAAGTTCTCAGCTACTTTTAACGGTGAATGATTGGGAAGCATGACGCCACCTGAACCAACCCGTATGCGCTGCGTATTCGCAGCTATTTGACCGATTAACAGTTCGGGCGAAGCGCTCGCTACGGAGGAAAGATTATGATGCTCCGTGACCCAAAAACGTTCGTAACCTAGTTCATCCGCTTTACTTGCTAGTTTAACCGAATTTATTAAAGCTTGTTTGGCTGATGTTCCATGATCGACTGGAGCCATGTCCAATATAGATAAACGTTGAACCATGTTCTGCCTACCTCCTTTCTATTGGTTGTTTCCACGTCCATATTTTGATAAGGTACCCCTAATGCTCAATTTTCATTCCCACAGCAAACGTGGTACTATTACCTTATCTCTTATAAGCGATAACAACAAGTACTATTAATTTTAATAGGTACTATGATTTTTGATAGTAAAAGGATTTCATTTGGCTATTTTAGGAGGAGAAATATGACTAAAAATACTAAGTTCCGTACACCTGACTGTGGTTTATCAAAAGTTCAACAAATGTTAGGAGGGAAATGGAAACTCTTACTACTATGGTATCTTTCAGAGAAGCCTAGACGTTTTGGAGAGATCCGTCGATGTTTTCCGGAGATTACCGAGGCCATGTTGACAAAACAGTTAAGGGAATTGGAGCAGGATAAATTAATCTATCGTGAAGTATTCAAGGTAGTTCCGCCAAGAGTAGAGTATTCATTAACAGATTTAGGATCAAAGTTTTCTCCAATAATAGAGGCAATGCATGAATGGGGGGAAGAGAATTTGAAGGATTAAAGCATAGTCGCTAAACACAATTAGCGTTACTATTAGGGGATTCGTTTTATTCATTAATTATTAACGTTAGTTTAATAAGAACAGCGGCAGTCTAGGACTTTATTTTCTTGTCCTTGACTGCCGCTGCTTTATATTAATACCTAAGTCTAAAACTTATTTTGCAAAAGCTGACGATTCTTCGATTCAAAAACCCCGCTAAATCAACAACTCCAGTCTAATACTTTATTTTCTCCATACACCCTTCCTATTTTTCTTTTGAAAATTCGTCAGCATACAGCATTTATAGAGCTTTTTGGCCGGATAATGGCTGGGTAATATTGACGATTTTTTTCGCAAATGGTACATTAATATTACTACATGCAGTTGTGATTTTCTTTGTCGTTACTGATTCGACAAAGAAGGGGAATGTCGGTACGCCCGACGTATAAATAATGGGCATTATTTAAGCCGTGGAGACAATACGACACCTCATTTGGTGTCTTTTTGTGTTTCCACGGTTTTTTTGTGCCCATAAAAAGGAGGAAATCGAAAATTGGCTTCACTAAATCGTGAAGAAGTACGGAGCGCGGAACGGTATGTGTTAACTGAGTTGCCCCATGAGATGCTCGATATTCGCTCCTATGATGAGTATCACATCAATTTTTCGGGTGGGGCAGACAGTTTGGCCGTAGCCATTCTGATGAAATACGGCTATAAAGTGCCGTCGGAGAAGCTTCGCCTCGTCCATATGAGAGTCGATGGCGACCCAAACGATCCATCAAAACGCCAGTTGTTTGATTGGCCTCAAACGGATGCTTATCTGCAATACGCGAGCAAAGTGTTAGGTATTCCCCTTACAGTCATTTGGGGGGAGAAGAACTTGGAGGAACGCATCCGAGAACGCGGGAAGTTTCCCGATAAGCCGTGCCGGTTTTGCACTTCGTACACGAAAAGGGATGTTTACGCCAAGTGGGTACGCCAGTTTGATGACTGTAAAATCCTGCTTTTGACCGGAGAACGTTCGGAAGAATCATCGGATCGTGCCTCTGATCCAATATTTGAGCACCATTCTGCGCATGCAACGTTACGGAAAAACCGTATCGTTCATTGGTTCCGGCCGATCAAACACATGCTTAAATACCAGGTCAAACAACTGGCAGCTGATTACGGCATTGAACTGCATCCATGCTACCAATGGGTTTCGCGCTGCAGTTGTCGATTTTGCATTTTCAATACTGCAGCGGAAATGGAACGAGTTGCGAGATTGTATCCGGATGATTTTGATTATCTGAAGCAGATGGAGCGCGATCTCGGTCATACCATGAAGAGCAGAAAAGGTAAACCGTTACCGCTAAGTGCATTTATTAACGAGGATCAAATCCCACTTTTGGTGTAAAGGCCGGAATATGGGAACATTTGTTCTTATTTATGGTATAATGAATCTGCGTAGGGAGGTCATATGTATGAAGAATATGCAGATATTCAGAGAACCGTCATCGCAACGGATTCACCCCTCCTTGGTTCAGAAGATGGGGGAGGTCGTCAATCAAGTTGTCGTGCATTCGAAGTTCCGTTCAGATTTTTATGTCCATGACATAAGGGAAATGGAGCGTTGCAACGGCATATTTGCATGGTACGTGTATGACTGTGGAACGCACTTCATTCCATTGGACGATCCCGATAAAGTCATGGAATTTCAGAATGAATGGCTTAGTTGCATGAAAGATTTGAAGGACAAGAAAACATCCGAAGAGTCCGGTAGACTTTATGTTTGTAACATCTTCACTGGAGAAATGAAGCGGGTTTATCGTTTCGAAGAAGGTAATTTAGCCGAGCGATTAAAAGCTGCCGTTTGAGGGTCGGGCGGCCTTGAGAGGGACGGAGGTTATTTTGTTGATGTGATTCCCGCTTCCGTTCTTCAACTAGGTTGCCCGGCGCGGTAGCCTTAGCACCTATAAAGTAAGGAGGCTTCCAATCATGTCTAAAATGAAATTCACTGTAATGATCGAGGAAGATAAAGCAGAAGGTGATTTCACTGCCTACATCCCGGCCATCCGTCTTGGGGCCAGGGGAGAAACGCTTGAAGAAGTACGAAAAAATGCAATTGACTTGCTGGAAATGGAGATCGAATCGGCTATGAAGCGCGGGCAGAAATTGCCGGTCGATTGCGCCTTGTTAGAGACGATCGAAATCACACTTCCTGTTAAGAATTGAAATGTTCTATTATCAAACGGCCCCCTTGCTCGGGGCCGTTTGAATGTGTGTTGAAGATGAGACCTGTTTATGCTAATATGAAATCAATCAAATAATTGCGGTGGAAACCGCTTGAAAAGAGGAAGCACCTCTTAGCCTTTGGGGCCGAGAAGTGCTTCCTTTTTTTTATATATTTACAAGGAGGAAGTTTGAGTGGAAAAAATCTTGGTGTTTGAAGGAACGAAAGTTGAGATGCAGGAAAAGGCAAGAGGGTATTATCAATCCATCCGTGGATTGGTACTGTGGGAGACGGGGAGAGAAATTACCGTTACGTTTGCAAAATACGGCGGCGTTCGGGCGCGATTTCAATTTAATGCCCTTTTTTCCGGAGCGGCTGCGCAGTTCATTGTCGCCATCGAGAACGCCAATTCCGGTCTTGGAGTGCTTTGTGTTTATGAAGGAGATTGGGACAGTCGATTGGCCATGAGTTACGCATCTCGTTTCGTGACCAAATGTTTTCCATCAACAACCGACAAGCAAAAACGCGGGATCCTAAAAGAACTCGGAGAGTTGATGTACACCGTTCTTACGGAATTTGATTCTTTAGTAGTGGAGAGATTCAAAACCAAAGAGCTTACAGCAGAAGTGAGGATAGACAGTTATGAGGTGCTGACTGATATAGAATGGATTGAGCAAATCATGGATGAGAGCGCCGTAGGAACAGGTATTTCATCATATCGCGTTCTGATCGAACGGAATATTGGTGATAGTGAATACGTCGCCTATATTCCTGCTTTACGGCTTGGAGCGATGGGGAGGGATTTAGAGGAAGCGCTGCAGGAAGCGAGTGCGCTTTTGAAAGAAAGCATCTCGGAAGCAATTAATCGCGGTCTCCCGCTTCCTCGGGACAATTCGTTCATTGACATTTTGCGCATCGATACAGACGCTTTACATATGCGCATGGGCGACATTACAAGTGAGGGTTGATGGAAGTGAAGGTAAACATATGAGGTCTTATGCGGTTACGGTTATCCCGCGGCGCCCTGGATGGCGTTTCGGCCGGCCTCATCAGGCGGAGTTGACAAGTTATGGGCATCTGTCTATTTTATACAGGTTAGGCTTCAGCCTTTTTTCGCCCGCTGAGTGCGAGGCGTGGATTAAAACAACCTTTTCCCAAATGACGCGACCCCCTTCTCGGGGGCTCGTTTCGTTTTTCAACATACCGCGGCTTAAAAAAGTTCGTTCCCCGGAAAAGAAAAAAGCCATCGCGCTTGCTTGGGCCCAAAATTGGCAAGAGGATCATGGCTGATGGATAGGTGCTTTTATTTCATGCCTCGTCTTTACCTAATATTACGAAAATTTCCAAGGAGGGACTAGCCCTCCCTTCGCAATAATGGAAGCCCTCGAAGGGTTCCGTGATTATTTGCTTTTGAAAATCCGCTGCTGCAACCAGAGCAGTGTATACGACCAGTCCGGCAGCTTTGTTTCCGATCCATCCGGCGCGATTACCTTAACGTAACCGTTCGGATACGCGGTGCTTGCGGCGACCCTCCGCAGCTTGTAGCCGTGACGCTCGGCCAGCGCTTTTGCTTGCTCTTTGCTCATACATAATTTCCTTTCTCGTTAGTCCCGAAGGACTCCGTGATTGATTTCCTTCTTTAAGCAACTTGGCCAGAGCCGTAGCTCGGCCTCACACAGTCCCTTCTTGTTTGCTGTCTTTATTATACATTCAACTGCATTCTGAGGGGTGAAATATCTGAACCACGTCATCCTTAACACGTGTCTTTGGGGGCTTGCCCTCGTTTTTTGGACAAAAAATCCTTTTGAATATTTCCTGTCCCCTAACATATAATAAACATAAGAACATATGTTCTGTTTTAGAGGGGGACGTCATGGATATTGACCTTTCTAAATTACCACGTCACGATATTTTCTGTATCGACTTCAAATCGTATTATGCGTCGGTTGAATGCGTACTACGGGGGCTTGACCCACTGACAACATATTTGGTTGTTGTCGGTGATTTATCGCGCCGTGGGTCAGTTGTTCTCGCTGCAAGCCCTCCGATGAAGAGGGATTACGGTATTAAAACGGGCTCTCGGTTATATGAAATCCCACAGCATCCCAAAATTCATGTTGTTGAAGCCCGTATGAATACCTATTTGGATTTCTCAATGCAAGCTCTCCGTATATTAAAACGATATGGGCCAATTGAGTGTATTTCTGTGTACTCAGTCGATGAGGTTTTCTTCACTTATGATTCTCATCGCCTCTTTGGTGATAAGTGGACTGCCGCTAGGTCCATACAGAAAACCATAAAGAGGGAGTTGGGATTGCCTGTCGCGATCGGGATCGGGAATAATTATTTTCAAAGCAAAAGCTGCCTCGATTGCCTCGCCAAACATAGTGTGGAAACCGGCTTTATTGAAGAGGTTACTTATGAAACATTTCCACAGAAGATGTGGCATTTTCCTATTCGCGAAAGCTGGGGCATTGGGCGTCGGATGGAGCGAAAACTGAATCGGCTAGGAATCTACACGATTGGCGACTTAGCAAATGCCAACCTATCGACAATGAAGGCTCGGTTTGGCGTCATCGGGGAACAGCTTGTTCTACATGCCCGCGGAATCGATTGTACACATCCATATTATAAGCCGGTCTTAAATCATCATGCGATAGTCCAAAAAGGGTTTGGGAGCGGGATCACTTTGCTTCGGAATTACATGGGTTCAGATATAATTACTGCGATCCTTGACCAAACGGAAGAAGTCGCACAACGCGCGCGAGAAGCAAAGATGGCCGGCCGAACAATCAGTCTCGCCATAGGATATTCAAGTGACGTAGGAGGGGGCGGGTTCAGCAAGTCCCGCACGATTGAAACACCAACGCATCTTACCCGGAAGATATTCCAGGTATGTAAAGAACTCTTTTTCGAAAACTATACAGGGCTCCCCGTTCGAAATATATACGTGGGGCTTACCAATTTATCATCAGACGATGTAGTGCAGCTTGATTTATTTGAAGACGATACAAAGGCGCGACAGTTGGCGTCTACCATGGACGAGATCCGGAAAAAGTATGGCAAGGCATCTCTTTTTTGGGCAAGTAGTTTGACGGGTGGTGGTACGGTGAAAGACAGGAGCGGGAAGATTGGGGGGCACAAGGCATGAATGACCGCGGCAGAATAAAATGGTCTCCATTTTTGATTCCTGAACATAAGAAACGACTCGCTCAAATGTACGAAGAAGAAGACGATGTTAAGCAACCGGAGATCGATGAACAAATGCTTGATACCCTCCAAGCAACCATCTCATCAGCCATTGCGAATCGCAAAGAAATCACCATTACTTACTACCAAGACAAGCGAAATAAAACGGCATGTGGTTTAATCCGAAATGTCGATCCCTATAGACTGTTACCGCCGGATTATAATTGACCCAGGATCGCCGGAAAGAAAATGACCCACCCCTGTCGAATAAAAGCCCTCTGAGATATCTCTACCATGATACGCAGAGGAGACTGTTATGCTCAGGAGTGGGACTGTGATTAGCTTACACGAACTCAAGGCAATGGGCAAGAGCATTCGCGAAATCGTCCGAGAGACCGGCATCGCCCGCAACACGGTACGCAAGTACTTGCGCTCAGACGGCATCCCCGAGCGCCAGCCGCGCGCCAAACGCGGCTCCAAGCTGGATCCGTTCAAGCCTTTGCTCGACGACTACATTTCCCAAGGCATCACCAACTGCGAGGTGCTGTGGGAGCGCATCCGGCTTCAAGGCTATACGGGCGGCAAGACGCTCGTGAAGGACTACGTGAAACCTTTCCGGCCGCCGCGTCAGATCCCGGCCGTCCAGCGTTACGAGACGAAGCCCGGCGAACAAGCGCAAGTCGACTGGGGCATTGGCGAGTACGTCGATGAACAGGGCGTCCTCCATAAGGTGCCGGTGTTCGTCATGGTACTCGGCTACTCTCGGGCGGTGTACATCGAATTCGCCAAACGCTGCGACATCCGCAGCTTCCTGCGCTGCCTCATTCATGCGCTGGAGTACTTTGGCGGCGTCCCGAACGTGATGCTCACCGACCGGATGAAGACGGTGATCCTGGGAATGGGCGACGATCGCAAGCCGCGGTGGCATCCGGTGTTTGCCGATTTTGCCGCTGTCATCGGCATGGTGCCGAGAGTCTGTCGCGCGCGGCGTCCGCAAACGAAAGGCAAGGTGGAGCGCGGCGTTCGCTTCGTCAAGGACAACTTCTTGCCCGGACGCACATTCACCGATCTCGGAGACTTGAACGCGCAGGCTCGCAAGTGGTGCGACGAGAAGAATCGCCGCGTCCACGGCACCACGGGCGATCGCCCCTGTGACCGGCTGTCGCAGGAGCAGCTTCAGGCCTTGCCTGCCGAGGAGAAACTCGCACCGTTTCGCTTCGAGACGCGGCGCGTCAGTCGGGATGGCTTCGTCAGTTTCGACGGGGTGCGCTATGGCGTGCCGTGGGCCTACAGCGGCCGGGAAGTCGCCGTCCGCCTGCTTATGGGACGCCTCGAGGTGTGGTTCGACGGCCGGCTGATCGCCGAGCATCTCCAGGTGCACCGTTCGCGCGCCGTCGTCATGTTGCCCGGCCAGTATGCCGGCCTTCAGGCCGCGCAAGGTCACGCCGCCGCTCGGCCGTGCGCCCGACAAGTCCCGTTGGAAACGGTAGAAGCCCGCTCGCTCGACCTTTACGACCGACTGGCGGAGGTGAGCGCATGAGTGCCGTGGTTGACGTTCGCGAACGCCTGGCAGAGCTGGGACTGGAACAAGCGGCGACGATTCTGGAGGAGGCGCTGCGGAAGGCCATACGCGACAAAAGCGACTACCTGAGCTTTGTGCAGACGCTTTTGGATTACGAGCGCGCGCAGCGTTGGCAGCGCAATCTCGAAGTGCGGACGAAGCTGGCGCACTTGCCTTACCGCAAAACGCTGGAGGAATTCGACTTTTCGTTTCAGCCCAGCATCGATGAGCGGATGATTCGGGAGTTGGCGACGATGACGTTTGTGGGAAGGCAAGAAAACGTGATTTTGCTCGGGCCTCCCGGCGTTGGCAAGAGCCATCTGGCCGTGGCGCTCGGTGTGGAAGCGATCCGGCAAGGGCTGTCGGTCTATTTCGTCAGCCTGACCCAGATGATGAGCGACTTGCGAAAGGCGTACGAGGAGAACCGCTTGGATCGCCGCATGCGCGTCTACCTTCGACCGAAACTGCTCATCGTGGATGAGGTAGGGTATATGCCGCTGGACGCGGTGGCCGCCAACTTGTTCTTTCACATCGTGAGCGCGCGTTACGAACGCGGAAGCCTTGTGATCACGAGCAACAAAAGCTTCGGCGAATGGGGCGAGTTGCTAGGGGATCGCGTGCTGGCAACGGCCGTGCTGGACCGGCTGTTACACCATGCGCACATCCTGAACATTCGCGGCAACAGCTACCGCCTGAAAGATCGTCTGCAACTTGCCAACAAGGACACGTGAGACTGTGGGTGGGTCAATTTTAAGTCGGCGCTAGTGGGTCAAATTAATTCCGGCGTTGACATAGACAAATGATCAGTATAATTTCACTCGATGGACAAACAATAAAATGCCCACTTCAAAGTATTATCAATATCGAGATTGGAATGGGGTAGGCGCTCAAACAATGAAGAAGAGGAAGACCTCAGTTATGTCTTCCTCTTCTTCGTTGTCCGGGAAGGTTAATCTAAATTTACCGTAAGCGAAATAACTTCGGCCGAGAAGGTCTTTATCGATTTCCCCTTTTTCTTTTGTTCTGCCAACATACGTTCAATTGCTTCTTTTGCATTCGAAATCGCTTCCTCTTTTGTATCTCCTATCGCGTTCAGCCGAAGTTCCGGAATATAGGCACAGTAATTGTTTGATGCATAATCGCCTTCAAGAAGAACAGTGAACTGCAAAGGTACTTCCGGCATGTTATCCACTCCCTTTAATTCGTGATGGCTTCATTGGTCCCGCAACCACATATCAATTGGACTTTTACTTCCTGACCGCAGAGCAGACAAGTATTTGGTTTACGAGAGTCCTGCTTATCTTGATGTTCCTTGTAATACCGTTCAAACAGTTGCCTTACTCGACGATCTGTTGCGTATTCGAGCCCTTGGAGTCCTATGTATGTTGTGAGCCACAGGACTTGTTCATATCGTCCTTTGGGCTTTTTCTCCTCCATACTTCCTCCCCTTCAGGTTTGCCTTATAGGATTATATTACTACCTCTGGAGGACTTTTGTTAGGGTGATTTTTTATAACCCTAAACGCTTCACCTTTTTTACTGCATCTTTAGAATTGATTGCGCCCAATTTTTTTAGAATACTTTTGATCTGAATTTTCAAGGTGTTTTCACTCTTCATTAACTCTTGTTCAATTTTTGTGCGTGAATAGCCTTTCTCCAGCAAATTGTAGATTTTCCGTTCTTCAGGAGTGAGCTCTTTGAGGTAATGTTCTTTTAATATTTTCCGGTATTCGCTCGCAATAATTCTCATGGGATCAGACTTTCCTTTTAGTGCTCGAATAATATGGGGGAGAAGGCGATAGTTTACTTTGGAAACAAATTGATCTGCTCCCGCGGCGATCGAGTTTCTTACCACATCTTCATCTTCCAGAGCCGTAAGCATGATGATGTTCACTTGTACTTTATCCAAAATCTCTAAAGCCAGACTGATTCCGTCGAGATTGTTGGCGGTTAGGTTCACATCGAGTAGCACAACATCGATGTCTTGGTTTTTTTCAATAAAGTCCAGCGCATGTTCTCTGTTGGCGGCCGTTCCGATAATGATGAAATCTTCCTCAGTTGAAAGGAACGTTTTCAATGCCGAAAGCCATGCTAAGTCATCGTCAATAAGAAATATACGAATCCGATTCATTATCCACCTCTTGGACTTGCCTTATTTTATGACCACTTTGCTGATGGGATACTCCAACAATACAGTAGTTCCGGCCTTTTCCTCGCTGATAATTACGAGTTGACCGCGAATTTTCTGCATTACGTTGAAGCAATATGACAGACCAAGCCCAAAATTTTTACCTTTTTTTGTCGAGAAAAACGGTTGCATCACCAGGCCCAAGTTTTCCTTAATGATTCCCGGCCCATTATCTTGTATGATGAGCGTAAATTTGTTCTTAGACATCGTAGTCCGGATATCTATCTCAATGGGTCCTCCGTCCGTCTTGGCCTCGATCGCGTTTTTTATCAGATTGTTGATGATCTCCGTTTGATGAATTCGATCGCAAATGAGATTTATTTTTTCTGGGACATTTATTGAAATCTTGACATTTTCATGGTTTGATATAAAATGTTTTACGGCTTCGCTGACCAGGTCGAGCAAATTGCACTCTGACTCTTGAATAATTATTTCTTGGGTGTGCTCCTGGATTCGCATTGTCATATGCTTTAGATGTTCAAGTGATTGTTCGATCCCTTTTAGCTGCTCTTCAAGATCAGGCCCCTCTGAATTTTGCGTTATTTTTCGAATGTTATCAGAGAATAGAGATATTTTGAGTAGTTCGTTTTTTAGCGTATGATTCAATATCGAGGTGCCTGATACAAGTGATTTCATGGTCTTGTTCAAGTTTTGTCTTTCGATGCGCAACCTGATACCAAGCGACCCGTATCTCGTGGCCAAGATAAAAAAACTGAAAAACACAAGTGCTATAACGCCAGGCATTAGGCGCCATGCGTAGTCATTATTAAAAAAGGCTTTGAGTGTATAATTCACAATAATTTGAAATAAGACGAGGGGAGTTATGATGACGACCAAAAATAACTTCTCTTGTCTTGTGGTCGGACTCTTCTCCTTAATGAAGCTTGTTAAAATCAGAACAATCCCGATAAGGTAATACGGTACACACCAAAAAAACAAGAATTTGAAGTTGGGTTGTAACAACGGCCACCATTTCGAGACGAATATGGAGGGAACGATCGGCAACCAGAGCACATATCCTAGAATTTTCGTAAACCTGCTTGAAAGCTTGGGGGTTGTTGTTAGAGCGTACATAAGGAAACCATATGGCGCCCCTGCATGGTTCATAAACGAGCCCACTTTTTGAATGTTTAGTAACACTTGTTCGGTCAAATGTGAACTTAGATGGTACATTTTAAGGTAAGGGATAATCGTTTCGGTTATGGTGCGTGAAAGCCCGCCTCCGCCAGCTGCATAGAGAGTAAACGCCGCCCACCTGGTTGATGTGCTTTTGGGATCGTTCACTATAAGAATCGTGGCTATTGTCCATAAGGCAAAAAGAACAAATATCAAGATTCACCAACTCGCTTTAACGATGTGTCAAGTAATTCGGGGGTCTTATTCAACAGACGGAACCACTTTCGGGGCTTGTTGGCCACCACAAAGGGATATTCCACGTGGTTTAATATCGGGATGTCATATTTCGAATCTCCGACGCCAATGCAGCGTTTAGAATACTTTTTAACTTCATTCTCCTTAAAATTCTCAAGAGACGAGAAATCGATCATAATACCTTTGTCATTCCTCATGATTCTCAAGCATGTGTACGGTATGTCGAAATACTTCCCAAATTGTTTTACTATCAAATCAAAATTCGTAGATAGTAGAACAACAGGAATGCCGTTTGCTTTTAGTTGGAAGATAAGGTCGTGCGTACTGGCGATCATCCGCTTCGACAAAAATTCCTCAAAAAATTGTTCTGCATAGGTTTCCAGTTCCTCGTATCGAAATCTCCTAAATTTCCGGTTGACAAACCATCGGTTAAATAGATCCCGAGAAATAAAGTCCACGAAAATCAGGATAGGGACTCTAAAAGCAAATAGGAACATGTAAAACCACCAAAGGAGGGGGCTTAACTCCTTCTTCTTGATAAACAGGTAGAAGTCCACAATATTACATTTTGCCAGGGTATTATCAACGTCGAAGATGGCTCCCTCGATGCCCGTAGACAGTATTTGTTCGATTCTCTTTTCCATACCATCATAAACCTCCTCAACTAATATCTCTCAAAATTATCCTGTATAAAAAACTATAAGACCCCGAATGGGGTCTTATAGTTTTTCACCAATCGGCGACCCAGTTACCAGTATTACTACGTTTGGCCCGTAGATCTATCGTCCCAATTTGTCAAAAGGTGAAATGGGCTTTTGTGGGTTTATTTATTGTACAACATCAGCCGTTGATGATTTTGTCACTTCATGTCGAAGATTATTCATACTTTTTGATTTTTTTTGCGTGTTTTTATCTATATCAATGTAACTAAATCTATAAATGGGGAAGATCAGATACCTTCTAACGGATTGGATTGGATGACGTTTCTAAGTTTTTCACGGTTCACCTTTGTATAAATTTTGCTTGTGCTTGGATCCTTATGGCCAAGCAATTCTGAAATTGCAAGCAGGTCGGCCTCGCCATCGTTGTATAAGATTGTGGCCGCAGTATGTCGCAGTTTATGTGGTGAAACGTTGAAATTGTATTTTATTCCGGATTCTTTGGCGATTTCCTCGATAATTAATTCCGCGCCTCGTCTTGTTAGTCTCGTTCCACGCTTTTCTGAAATGAAGAGAGCCGGCTCGTCTTTTCTTTTTCTGATTTCAAGTATTTTTCGGCGGACCGGCCGATATGCATCAAGTGCTTGAACAATTTTGGGGGTGAGAGGGAGCCTGCGTTCTTTGTTTCCTTTACCCCGTATAAGCACTTCACCTGTTGATTCGTTTATATCTTCTTCATTCATCCCTACCAATTCTGAAACACGAACGCCAAGCGTTAAAAAAATTCGTGTCATAAGATAGTCTCGCTCGGCCAGTTTCCGTTTTTTTGCTGTTTCCATCAATTTCTCGGCGTCTTCGACACTTAAACTTTTCGGAAGTTGTTCCTTGAGGGAAGGATATTCAATAAGCTGGCTCACATCAAACTCTAAATATTTTTTCTTTACAGCCCACTCAAAAAAGTGCCGTATTGCGGAAATCATCGCAGCCCTGGTCGTCGCCTCATACGGCCTGCCAGTAGGATAGTCCACAGTGGGAGGGTGCCTTAATGTGTTTAGAAATGCTTCGATATCGTCAGCCGTTACATCCTGGATATTCGTAATATTGCGGTTTTCTTTGAGCCATGTCGATAATCGAGAAATCGTTCTATGATATCCTTCAACTGTTCCCATCGATCTACGTTTGGTCATTTCCAAGTAATAAGCAAATTTATCATTCAGCTCATCAATTAAGGTCATAACAAACACACTCCTATATAGAACGATTGTTCGTTTTTGAGTTCATTTTGCTGTATAATGAAGTTACATCATGGAATGAAGGGGATTGCATGATGAATAGAAAGAACAAACATATTCCTGGCTCTAATATGTTAAGGGAGGGAAGTCGTATAATCCTTCCCGAACAACGACAAGCATTAATGGAACATCAGGTATCGATCCGTAAGCGTGAACGGCCTATCCTAGATGAGCAAGAACTGCAGCATATTTCTGTTGCGATTCAACAATCATTCATTGATAGAACCCCGATTACGATTTATACGTACAGCGAGTTCGAAGACATCCCGCATACAGGTGTCGTAGAGCGAATTGAACAACAAACTAAGCGGATCCGGATCGGCAATAACGACTACATTTATTTTTCAGATATTGTTCGGGTTACAGCGCCTTAACTTGACCATCTGTTTATTACTTCGCAAAATCTTTATTTTGTGAAGTAAATTTTCTGTCGGAATCCCTCCTATAACGTTGGATCGAATTCCGGATCTTCCAATGTTTCAGTGGTTTCTTTAAGTTGTTCGTAGATCTGCTTCAGATCAAATACGATTGCGTCGCTCTTATTATAAGTGAGTTTTCGCTTCGCTGCATCAATTAAAGCCAATGCCTCACGTAATTTTACTGCAGCTGCGCGGCGGGCCGCGATCACTTCATTCAAATCTTTTTCGCGCTGATGCCGGCTTAATGTCATAACAATCCCTGCCTTTCAAGTCATTAGTTAGAGCTTTTTTCCTTCTCATGAACATCGTTCGGATCTGCCAGCCTGCACATGTCGATACTTCCATATCACTCTGAAAGTATTTGGGCGATTAACCCAATATGCGACATCCACAACATCACCTACTTCTAGTTTGAAGAAGCGTATGTCTTCCTCTTTAATCTCCAAGTAAGATTCCTTTGAACCCGGAAGGCTAATCCTTTTCTTCTCGCCGCCCACCAGCATCTCGTCGATTGCCAAAAAGCTTCTCCCTTCCTCGTTGCGCATGGACACAAGGCAAAACTTTAATTCAACACGGTTTGATTCATCGGTTTCTGCCCGCTCCAGCAATTGCACTTTTAACCGTCCTCGATCGTCCCTCTCAAGTATCCGAACGACATCACCGTGTCTAAGATCGAGTGACCTCACGACAGATTCCGGCAAAACCCCCAATACAGTGTCGCCTTCGTCCACAATGGCACCACCAGAGAGTTTTATGCGTTTGAAATATCCCTTCTCGGGCGTGATGTTCGGCTTTGTTGCATCTACGCGAGCTATGTCCCGATCGATCAACATTCCAAGTCTTCCGGAATTGTCAGCAACTTGCCTTGAAATAGTATGCGTTGTTGTTTGTACCAGGACAGCATTCATTGGTGACGAAACGGTGTCGTAACGTATTGCTGCTTCGGATATCGATGCCAAGTAATCATCAGACGAGTTGTTCTTGATGTAAACGTCCACACTATCATTTGAAGTTGGATTCGCAGTCAGAAAACCATTTGAGTGTAAAATTACATTTATTTTTTCAACTGTCGTCACGATGTCCAATAAGTCAGATAAACGTTTCTGGAGACACAAAAGTTCTGAGGCCCGCACAATATCTTCCCGGTTAATTAGACCAGAAAGATCTTTGTGTAAAGCGGTGAGTAGGTAGAAATAGCCCGCTTCATGTTGGCCGGCCGCATCAACTAACAATTGATGAAGCTGTTCAATCATTATTGGTTGCATCTGAGCGATAACCTTCCGATAAATGAACTGCTCGTCCTCATTGGTCACGTCCTCCCTCTTCCAATAGGGATATTTCTTGGTGTCGATAATTCGATCCCAGTTCCCTTCTATAGACTCACGAACCGCTATCTCGACCTCGGGCCGGCACAAAAAATCAGAAAGAGCCACCCGGCCGGCTAACACGTCGGAAAAAAAGTTACCAAAACGAGCGTTGATAACTTCTTGTGCAATGGATTGCAACACGTCTTTTTGTATCACAAGGTTATCCCTCACTTATATCCTTTCTATAATGGGTATTCGGAATTTATGGTGGAAACGACTCATTACCAGTCCTCCGATGTAAACATTAAAATCTTTTAACTTCGACATCCCATTATCCTTTAATTCTGGAAATTACGATTTGTCATTCCACCACAAAATCCGTAGAGCCTATATAATTACGGTTCGAAGTGCGTCTAAATGGATGGGGAGCTGCTCGCGATATAATAATCCGGAGAAAAGATTACAGATAATCGGCAGTAAATAATTCAGGAGCAACTGCAGCAAACCAAAATTCGATTTTTGTACCCCTTGCATTGTAGTTATTATAGCATTTGATCGGAAAACATCACACTCTACAAAGAACCACGCTGGCGGCCGCCTTTCCAATTTTTGTGTGATACCTAGCATTAGTTATCATTCAAACTATTCTTTTGACTCCCTTTCCGTTCCTTATTTTCGACTTTAGCATTTCGAAGCTGGTCTATCCGTTCATACAATTCCTTGATTTCGGCGGTATGCTTTTCCTGAAGTTCGGCTATCCGTTTTTGCATTTCAGATTGAATCCGCAGCACTTCACGTTCTTTTTCGACTTGTGCGCGGTCCATAACCCGAGCAATATCTTCCTTATGTTTTTGCTCTAGTGCCTGTATTTTGTCCGAAACGGATTTTTCGATGCCTTTTCTCTGCTCGCGCTCGGAGTCGAGCATTTTTTCCAATTCTTCGATGCGTTTGTTGGCTTTTTCGAGTTCTGATTTCAATCCATTTCGTTCTTCATATGCAGCTCTGTATTCAGCTACAAGCCCACCTAACTGCTCTACTTTCTCCTTATACTCGCTAATCAATTCTCGATTGATGTCAGCTGATTCTTCAAGCTGCTTGATATACTTTTCCCTTTCTGCCCACTCCTTTGCGTTTTTCTCTATGTTCTGCTCCAATTCTTGAATCTTCCTCTTTTGCTCCTGGGTTTCGCCAATCAGTTGCTCTATCTCCAGGTTCTTTTGCACCTTCAATTGCTCGTACTTTTCTTCCGCTTCCTTCGCGTCGTAACTAACTCGCTCCACCATATTCATGACCATCTTGACGATCCTGCCGGTTAAATTCTGCAGTTCCTTAATCTCGGTGGTAAACTGAGGGTTGCCTTCCTTCATTTCTTCAAGCAGAAACAGATCCGCCACTTTTTCGAGCCAATCGTTGTGATTGCCGCCAAACTTCGAAATGAAAACCTCGATTGCTTTATCGACCTTGCTTTTTTGTTCATCAGTCAGGCCGTTAAAACCCTTTTGTGCCATTCACGACACCTTCCTTTCTTAATCCTGATGTTAATTGAAATGTCTTGTAAATTCAATATGTTAACATGTTATTTTTGTTAAGTCATTTACATGAAGAAAGGACGATCGATGAACATGTGCGCTGTTCTTCCTTTGTGAAGGTGGCGGCGCGGCCGGCTGCAACATTGATCGTCCGCATTCCGCCTTGCGCTGCATCACTTAGCGTTACATCGATCGTCCTTATTCTATGGTAACTGGTCTTATGCCATTTGTTTCATCAGTTGACTTACACGCCCTTGGGATACTCCGATTAGTTGAGCAAGTTGCTTTTGGGAGGCTCCAGGATGACGTTCCATCGCTTCGATCAATCTCTCCAACGTATCCGTTGCCCTCCCTCTTCGCTGTTGCAAAGGTTTAGTAACATTTTCTACGCAGGAGAAGCATACAAACTGTTCTCTGAAATATGTGAGACGTTCGGTGCTTTTGCAAAATATGCAGGTTTGTGTTTTATACTTCCGGATGATAATTTTTTCCTCGTCTACAAAGAACTCGACTA
This sequence comes from Thermobacillus composti KWC4, assembly GCF_000227705.2. Classification (GTDB taxonomy): domain Bacteria; phylum Bacillota; class Bacilli; order Paenibacillales; family Paenibacillaceae; genus Thermobacillus; species Thermobacillus xylanilyticus. The sequence goes on along the minus strand of NC_019898.1, from coordinate 90,487 downwards.
CGTCACCCTCGTTTATATCGTATATATTTCGTATTTCTTTTGGCACTACAATGTCGCCGCTCACTTTCTTTGACGGAAGAAGAGTGGCGATTTGTTATGTTCATTGACGGGAAGGAAAAAGGGAGGGTTGACGTAGAAATCATAGAGTTGAAACGACAATCATGATCGGAGGAGCGCGTAGCCCTGAATATGCGAATAGGAAGACATTTAGGTTTGGCCGCCTTCGTCTTCCTATTCCCCAGTGGCTATTGCCATTTCTATCGTAATGCATTGGAACATCGCTGTAAAGGTGTATCTTTTGCTGTGTGCTCACGGCGTGCCGGAGGAGATGCGTCCCCGCCGCTGTCCTCATTGTGGGGCCACTGTCACGCTTCATCGGCACGGCAAGTTTACCCGCTGTGTGTTCACCGTAACCGAAGCGCTGCAAGTGCCGATCTATCGCTTTCTCTGCCCATGTTGCCGACATACCATGAGCCTGTTGCCCAGCTTTATTGAAGCGCACCATCAAGCCGCCACGGACATCAAGGAAACCGTGGTCCGTGAGCATGCCGATGATCAGTCCCAGGCGCACATCGCCTCTCAGACCCAAAGGCTGCCGGGTGGAGCGTGGTCGGAGAAAACGATTCGAAGTTGGATCCGGCGGTGGACCGAGCGGCGATCGGCGATGGAAGCGCGACTGTGGCGCTGGGGATTGCATCACTCGCCATCGGCCGCTTTACCACGAGAGCGGCTTTCCGATTGGCGGGCGCTCTTTGTGTGGTGGTCTTCCCTTGGTGTGCCGGAACCCGGCGCCTTGTTTCCACTGCTCGTGGCGTTCACCCGGCCAGGCATCTTGACGGCGGAGGGTCTATCGTCCCACAAAACCTGTCCGTAGAGGAATACCGCCGCCTTTTGCACAATGGAGCATGGGGACCAGTGGCCCCGAAATGTTGTGCAGGAGGTCATATCCATGGACAGGACGATGCAAGAACAGGTGGCGGCTGCCCGCTATGCGCTGATCGCGCCGATCGTCAGCCGCCAAACGTCGCTGTTACCGGGAGAACTGCGGGCGTGGCTGGAGGAGGCGGCGAGCCGCACCTACGATTTTCCGGGCAGCATGCGGAAAACGGTAAGCATCCGGACGCTCGAGCGGTATCTGGCGGCCTACCGCAAAGGCGGCTGGGAGGCGCTCAAACCGAAGGGACGCCCGTCGCAAGGACGAACGCGCCTGGATCCGGACATCCTCGAGGCCGCCAAAGCGCTCCGACGGGAACGTCCGCAGCGCAGTGTGGAACAAATCGTGTTTTTGCTCGAGGAGGGCAAACTCGCACCGCCCGGAACGGTGGCCCCGAGTACGTTGGCCCGGCATTTACGCCAGGCGGGACTCTCCCGCCGCGATTTGATCCGGGACGCGGAACCGAAAGGGCTTCGCCGCTTCGAAGCGGAGGACATCCTTGTTCTTCTACAGGCGGATTTCAAACATTTCGTGTATTTGCCCGATCCCCACCAGCCAAAGAAACGGAAAAAGGTCATTCTGCTTGCCATTTTGGACGACTACAGCCGCTACATCGTGTGGGCCCAGTTTTATTGGGACGAGCAACTGCCCCGGCTGGAGGACAGCTTGAAGAAGGCGATCTTGCGCCACGGCATTCCGGAGACCTTTTATTGCGACAACGGAGCCGCTTTCTCTGCCCATCACTTACAACGGATCTGCGGCAAGCTGGGGATCCGCCTTGTCCATAGTCGCCCATTCCGGCCGATGGGACGCGGCAAAATTGAGAGATTCTTCCAGTTTGTCGATACGAGTTTTCGGCCGGAAGTGTACGCGCACATCGAGCAAGGAAAGCTGATGACGCTGGAGGAACTCAATGACGCGCTCTGGGCGTGGCTGGATGGCTATTACCACGACCGGGTGCATGGCAGCACGAAACAAACGCCGCGGGAGAGGTTTGGCGCCAGTTCCAGGGAACGCAAGCGCTGTTCGCTGCTGGAGTTGAACGACATCTTCCTGTGGGAGGAAGAACGTGTCGTCGATCGGGCCGGATGCGTGCGCCTGTCGGGCAACACGTATGAAGTGGACGGCAATCTGGCGGGCCGCAAAGTGCGCCTTCGCTATGACCCGTTCGATCTTTCCCTTCCCATCCAGGTCTGGTTTCAAGACAAGCGTTACGCCGATGCTCGTCCGTTTGAACTGAAACGAAAGCGCCACAAGCGAGCCAACGGGAACGAAGAACCGGTATGGGTGGAAGAGGCCGATGGCCAGTTGTCGTTTCTGGATCTGGCGCAGGAAAAGCGTAAAGAAGCGTGGAAACAAGAGGAACTTCGCTATGCGGACACGATAGCAGGTGGGCGGAAATGAGCCAGACGATGCGTCCGTTTAGCCGGGAGTTGGATGCGGCGGCCTGCTATGAATTCCGGGGGCATCAGGAGGCGTTTGCTCGCCTTCAGCTGGCTGCCCTGAACCGGCAGCTCGGGGTGCTGAGCGGCGAAGTGGGCAGCGGGAAATCGGTGCTATTGCGCCGCTTGTTCCGAAGCCTGGATCCGATGACGACGTTGCCGATTTACATCTGCACCTCGGAACTGAAGCCGCGCGATTTCTATGCGGCTGTGCTTCAGGCCGTTGATGAAGTTCCGCCGTTTTCCGTCGCCCGGGCGAAACGGTTATGGGAAGAAGTGCTGCTGCGGCGGCAAGCCCAAGGGGAACGCTCGCTCGTTGTGGTGATTGACGAGGCCCATGAAATGAGTGATGCCATGCTGCTTGAGCTGCGCTTTGTGATGAGCCACCAGATGGATGCCCGCTCGCTCTTTCCGATCATTCTGGCGGGACAGCCGGAACTCCGTAAGAAGCTGCGGCTGAAGAAGTATGAGGCGATTGCCCAACGGGTGGGGATGCAGTACCATTTATCCGGGATGACCAGGGAAGAAACGGCGGCGTATATCCGCCATCACCTGAACGTAGCCGGGATGGATCGCCCGGTATTTTCCGAGAGCGCTGCGAATATGGTGCATGCGGCCAGTCAGGGACTACCCCGGATGATCAATCTGATTTGTGGTCAGGCGTTATACGAGGCCGAGGCGAAGGGGCACGAAGTGATTGAAGAGGCTCATATTGGCCGCGTGCTGGCTGATCTGGAGCGTCAACGCGGGACAGCGGGGTAATCCCCGGTGTCCCCTTTGTCCGCCATTACGATGATTGGCGATTCCTTTCTCACTCAGGTGGCGTGGCTGGCATGCAAACACTCACGTCAATGTCGTTGAGAAACGCGCCGACAATTTACGTGAGCGTCAACACTACAATTCTCCCAAGTTCGTCAATTTTCCTTACGATCCCCGTATTTTTGGACATCGTACTCTCTCCCCTGGAAGGTTTTTTCCACATTATAACATAGCTTTGTTGATAAAATAAGTGCGTGAAAGGAGTGAATGGCAACTTGACTCCGTTGTCTCCCTTCAACACCGAGATAGGGCTCCCGAAGGAGCCCGTTTCTTGTTGAGATATATTAATTTAGGATAACACGCAGAATATTAAGAGCGCCTGCACAAAGGACAAGTACAATACCAGACAGTAAGTAAACAAAGAAAATCTGAAGTTTACTCCCTGGCATCGGCCTTCTAAGAAATTTGTAAAAACAGAAGACGAAAAGCGTGTATCCGATCGCGAATAGGATAGGTCCGGTTGTATCCGTTGCTGAATCCGTCGGGTTAAACATAATTCCGACCATAAGAAAAAACGCAAAGATCGGAGACGCACAAACAATGACAACATTTCCCACGCGATAAAAAACTTTACGCAATTTTTCGGTCATGTTCCGCCTCCCCGCTTCAAGGGATTTTTGGGCCAACGAACATTGCTGATACGTGTATTACTTGTTGAGTAACCGGTACAAAATAGCCGCAGCCTCCGCTCGACTTAATGGTTGTTGGGGCCTGAACGTGTTATCCTGATACCCTGTCATTATGCCTTTGGATTCGAGAAGCTGCACATGAGTTTTAGCATATTCGGAGATTTCATTTTGATCTCGGTAAATATGCGCTTTGACTGATGAATAATCCGGATTTCTGAACATACGGCCGATGATTGTAGCAGCTTGTTCCCTTGTCACTGGATCATTGGGAGCAAATGTTGTTGGGCTTTTCCCTGTTATGAAACCATGTTGCAATGCTACCTCCAGTTCGTGATAAAACCAATCTTCAGGGTCAACATCAGTAAAGGTACCGTTATATGGTCTGTCTGCTTTGAGACCTGTCATGCGGACTACCAGAGCCATGAATTCCGCGCGTGTAACATTCCGATAAGGCTCAAATCTTGTGGAAGTAACTCCATGGATTATCCCTAGTTTTGAAAGCTCCTTGATCTCTTCATTACTAAAAACACCGTCAATGTCAGTAAAGGTGTCTGCTCCTCTCCCAGTTCCGTTTTCGGTTGGTTTTTGGGGATCGGTTACTGGCTTATTGCCTGGGCCGAGGGTGTTGACCGTCAGCGTGGTTGTTTCACTGCTTACACCACCAATCGTGTATGATAACTCAAATGTATAGAGCGTTCCCGAGAGTAAGTTTTGCAATATAAAATTAGGATTCCTATCGTTGTAGTACACTGTTCCGTTAGGGCTCTTTACCAAGTAACGTTCAACATTATCGACTTTCGGCAATTTGAATTCGATGCTCGACTCTGTTACTTTGCCAATGTTATTAGCGACCGATACATTAAGTTTCGGATACGGGATCGTTACCTGTTTCGAATTGACATTAAAGTATTGGCCGGAGTTAATGATATAGACGTCATACCGATATGTTTTTCCTGGTTTCACGTCGGTATCTGTAAAAGAGTCACCTATTGTTCTTATTTTCTGTATACCGTCACGATGGACGGCAATGTCATAACCTCTCGGTTGGCCGGTCCAGGTGATTTCCACTTTGCTTTCATCTGCTCTATACTCCACGCTTATGTTCGGCCAGGTGGGATATGGATTGTTCAAAAAATCGGAGCTATCCCGGTAAATACGAATATAAGTTTGGGCTAAAGGACTGGCATTGCCGGCGTAATCCACCGTTCGAAAATATACAACGGTTTCTCCGACCGTGCTTATCGTAACTGGGGCAGAATAATCGATCCAATTGCCGTTTGTTCCGATTCGATATTGACTTTTTTGTACGCCGCTCAACAAATCGGTACCGTTTGACACGACGAATGTCACGTTGTTCCTTGTCCATCCCCATTCACTAAGCCAAAACGACGGAGCAGTTGGCGCCGTTCTGTCGATTTTCACGACAGCCGATGAGCTGGTACTCTCCTTTCCATCCTTATCGAATGAGCGCGCAAATATTTCGGTTTGCCCTTCGGCCGAAATGGTAAACGGACTGTTATATGTCGTCCATGTTCCACTCTGGCCAATTTTATATTCAATCCTTCCTCCCGCTCCATCGACGATCGAAACGAAAACGCTGCTATTCGTCCAGTTTGAATTGCTCAGTTGAATGACCGGAGCATACGGATTTGTCTTTTTAACATCGACCGTCGCCGCGGCACTCGCGCTTATGTTTCCTGCCCGGTCAATCGTGCGGGCATAAATAACAATCTGCCCATCGCCTGTTAACGTGACCTGTCCCGTGTAATCTGTCCAACTCCCAGCCGCGCCAAGCTTATATTGGCTTTTCAACACACCGCTCCCAGAGTCGCTACCGCTATTGATCATGAACGTGACATTTTGGTTGCTTACCGTCTGGGGATTGACTTGAATCGACGGGATACTCGGTGGGGTCCTGTCGATTTTCGCAGCAGCCGTCAAAGAAACGACCGAACTTATATTGCCGGCTTTGTCGATGGCACGGGCAAATACATCGGTTTGCCCTTCAAAATTGATTTTGAAAGGCCCGCCATAGTCGATCCATGCACCACCGGAGCCGAACATATACTGAATTTTTTCTATCCCGCTTTCGGCATCCGTTCCGCCTGTGAGGGTGATCGTTACATCCTGGTTTGTCCAATCGGAATTACTACTTTGAATAGTCGGCGCCGTAGGAGGGGTCTTATCAATACTGATGGTGCTGGATTCTGTTTCGCTAATATTCCCAACATTATCGATCGAGCGAGCATATATAATAGTTTGTCCTTGCGTACTGATTGTCACCGGCGAGTTATAATCTATCCATTCCCCCGCTTCCCCGATTTTGTATTGCACTTTCTGTATGCCGCTGCCGAAATCTGTTCCCGGGGAAACTGAAAATGTCATATTTTGAGATGTCCAATTGCTTTGCAAAATTTGAATTGTCGGTTTGCTGGGAGGCGTCTTATCCAATTTCACAGTTGCCGAGGACGTTGCCTCGTTCCCAGCATAGTCCGTTGCCCGAATTGTAATATAAGTGATCCCGTCGTTGGAAATAACGAATGGTGCAGTATAAATACTCCAATTCTGTTGAGTTGCCCCTGTAAGCAAATATTCAATTTCCTTAACTCCGGATCCGTTATCCGTGATTTTGGAGTTGTCGATCGTGACTTGTACATTTTCTTTCCCCCATCCGCTAGAAACGGCCGGTAACATTTGAATAATCGTAGGGTCGCTCATATTTGGGGGCGTGCGGTCAACTTTAATGGTTTGATCTGCCGTTGTAGATTCATTGTTGCTATCCGTAACGGTCAACGCGACGTCATATTGTCCATCTGACGGCAAAGCAATCGTTTGAACGCTTGATGACAGCGACAATGTTCCAGTGTCAAATACTGGAGTTCCTCCTTTTGTGACAACAATTCGGTATGATTTTTGGCTATCATTATCCGGATCGGAAAAATCCCAGGTGATGTTTGGCGTCAAGGTAGTTACCCACCCGTTTCCGGAGGGCGAGGTAATTGTTACTGCCGGCGCAGCGGCCAACGTGCTGATAGGAAACATCGTAATAAACAAACTGCAAATAACCAAAAACGATAATACTCTTTTTTGAATGCTCTCCATTTGTTTCCCCTCACTTAACCAATAATTTCTCCAATCTTAATTGTTTTCTCCTTGCTGAGATCGATTACCTCATTGTCGGCCGCGATAAGTGGTCGTGTCGGATAATTCGGATTGACGATCAGTATTTTCCCTCGTCGTTGATCAGTTAAGATTACCTCACTTCCGACCTGGGCCTCCATTAACCGATTCAAAAATGTCATGCCGATTTGCGTGTCAAATCGGTTATGGGTAATGCTTATGTTGATGTACTCAATGGCCTCATAGAACGGAAGGGCCTTGCGATGAGGCCGATCCGAAATCAAAGCGAGATACACATCCACAATCGAGATAATTTTGCTTAACCTATCTATTTCGGCGCCTTTTATTTTGCTCGGATACCCGCTTCCGTCACAGCGTTCATGGTGTTGCAATGCAACCAAAGCTATCCTAGGATTCACTCCTGATTCTTTCAGCAGCTCATAGCCCATAATCGTATGTTGTTTCACTATTTCGTATTCATTGGGAGTGTACCTAGTCTTTTGATGAAGAATAGTGCTTGGTAGTTTGACTGCTCCGATGTCGTACAGGGTCGCTGCCGTTGTCAGCAGATTGAGCTCGTCGTCACTCAAATTCAGCCATTTCCCAAGCATCGTTGCAACTGGCCACACCGATGCTGTGTTTGTAGCGAAAATATCCTTCTTCCTTCAGTGTAGAGAACAGCTTAAATAGGTTTTTATTTTTGGTTGCCTGGCGGATCATCGGCACGATCGTCTCTTCCGTATTCTGGACCGGAACTTTGCCGTTTTTATAAATGTACTCTTCAATCCCCTTTAGGCTGATTCCAACTTGATTTACAAGTTTACGGATATCGGTTTCGTGATTCGGCGGGGGCTCCGATACCTTTTTTTCTTCTTCCTGAGTACGTGGTTCTTTCGAGGGTGACGGGTGATTTACCTCGAATGTTTCCAACTCAATATCGTCAATATTTATTTTGAAATTTTTCATTTTCGAGATGTGCTTTTCCGTCAGGATAATGCCCGGCGGAACTAACAAGATACCTTGTTTGGTAAACACCCCTTTTTTTAACCGTTTTCCAATCAACTGAGAATGTTCCATCCTTGTATCCCCTCCTTCCTTTCTCCGGACCATGCTATAAACCGGAAGCCTTTTTCCGTGTAGGCTTCCTGTTTGCGTTGTAAGTAGGAGTTGTTTTGATCTGTGTCAACAACTTCTATGATTGTTTTGGGATCCGTGTCGTGCAGAATGATATTAGGTTTTGCATCCAGGAACAGCTCGGTTACATTCCCGATCAATGGTTTTTCAAAGTGACGCTTCTGTTCAAAAAGTAACCGAATAAGTTGCTCCTCCCATTCATTTTCAACTGGTATTCGGGTTTTTTCTTCGGCAGGTACGAAGCATAACTGGCGATCGACCGTCCGTGTATCCATCTTTCCAACGGGACCACGAAAAAGAAGGTAGTATCCGGTATTGACGTTCGATTCACCATGATCGCATCGATCGTAAACGTTTTTCAAAATTGTAACTTCGGCTACTAGAATTTTCGGATCGTCCACCGAAAACAGAGGGAGCCTTACAAGCTTTGGATTGGTCGGGTGAGGTTTTGCTCGTATTTTGCGATTCCCCCAACCAATGATGAAGAAGTGCTTATCTATCCGCGGCCACCTGCCGGCAAACGAAGCAACATACAAAATATCTTGCAAACGCATCTTATTTACCACGATAATTTCCGCGATTTTATATAAACGTTTGCTAATGTTTCGTCGGCCGCCAGGTCGATATTCTGAAACTTTATATTCCTGTAGCATGGTCAAAAACAACGATTTCAATTTGGTCCGCGGCTCCGGTCGCTCCCTTATTTCGCGATGTGTAGGAAGTTTTGCAGAAGCTGGTTGTTTAGATATCTTTCTTTCGTGTTCAAAAGGCGGGTCAAGATCGAGTCTGCAGCTGATCTCATTCTCGCGTACCTTGATTCCTTTTTCTCCCAATATGGAACGGTAACCAAAGCGGTTGTACCGACACTTGAAGTCGTGGAGGATATTATTTTTCGAATTACTCGGATAGTTTGCGAGAAAAAGCCCATCATTGACCTGTTTTACATATAGAAGCGGGTTTGGACTATGGTTTTCTCCGTTGCACAAACACTCTACGGCAAAGGATTTGTGCCATTGTCGTAATAGTAAATCATGATGTTCTTCATCCAGTAGATTAAAATCATAAATCTTCCCATCTACCCTGAACCTCATATACTTATCACCGTTCCATCAGGAAGAGATTTTGCTTGTGTGATACTCGATTTTCCTTGTGTGATAGGCCAATTGCTTTTTTGCGTGCGGCATCAAGGAATCACAACAAACCGTATGATACGAAATCATCATTTCGTGATAAGTATTTCGTAACCGATGAAACAGTCTCCAATGGCATTGTCTGAATTGTTTCATGCTGACGTTTTCTCCTTGGAAATGGTTTGGAGTTTGATTTTAAACGACCCGTATCTGCCAGATCCCCAATATCTCAATTCCTTGTCCCCTTCACGGATGGTAATTTCAGTTTCACGGTCAGCGGCATCAAGCTCGATATATTGTTGAATTGTTTTTGTGAATCTTAACGCTAAGGGAAAACCCATTTTATTTACCCATGTGACAATGTATCTTCGTACTTCTTCTTCAAAAGCCCGATATGTGACCAACTGGCAGGTAGAGCCTTCAACAATTACGCTTAAATAAAGCTCATGGTCTTTTGTAAGCAGAATGGGAGAATCTTTCTTGAAGGCGTACGGCACTTCATACCCAAATTTGTTTGCAACTTCTTTTGTTACAGCAAAGATTCTCATGGGCTCATTTTCTAGTGGTTGTCGGTGCATGTCCACGAGCCAGTCGTTGATCTTCTTTAATCTTCCCGGATCAATGGGCCTTCTCGGCCGATATGTAGCAATGTAATCGTAGAGCTGATCCTTTTTTATTACTGGAATTTCGCTTGTTGTCACTTCCAAGCTTACTCTTGGATGTGAGAACACAATGATACCCTGAATCCACACTCCACAATCGAGTTCTTTTAATTTTCTGGATAATAAATATATTTGAAATTTAACTTCTCGAATAGGGTTCTTCATGGTTTTTTTGATTATGTCTCCCGAAGCGCCGCTTCTTACCTGCTCCCACTTTTCATCATCCTCGCGTCCTATGATATGTCCCGATCGTGTTTTATCAACAATTAAAAAAATACCGTTCTTATTGACAATGATTTGACTAACTTGTACTGTGAATTCCTCATGCGTAAGAATAACGTTTTCATGAGTGGCTTCGTATCCAAAGAGAGGCGTGGGTGGTTTTGCGGCATACCCGGTTTCCACGCCATTTTTCAAGTATTTTCTTTTTGTACAGTATTTTTGGGCATCAAATATCGTGCAAATCGTGATCCAACATACAGAGAGAAAGGCCAACAATAAAACAGCAAATGTTACGTTATTCACGAATGTCGCCCACCCACATCACCCCATTTTGCTGTTCTCCTTTTCGGGTTATAAGGAGACAGTGCTTCAAATGCCAACTTTCTCTATATATCTCTTCAATATTTCAGATAACTGCTGTCTCTGAAAAAGAGAAATCGATTGAATATCTGAGTTGACCCACTCTTCCCAGTTGATATAAAGATCAATTTCAGTAGCTCTGGACAAAGGTGCCGAGGAAACTTCGCATTCATATAACAATACCAACACTTCTGCTACTTCTTCTTGATCCAAGCCATAGCTTGGATCAATATCGGCTGACTCATATTGTATAAAAGCAATTAAGGCGTTCATGATATCAGCTGGATATGGTGCCTTCACATAAACCGGCCTTGGTGATGTATCGTAGAGATGGGTAAGCACATAATTGTAACTGCTTCCATCTTTGAGACTCCTGGCGCTTTTTAGATTTGCAATCACTTGAGCTCTGTTCTTCATGGTGAACCCTCCATGAAAAGATTGATTCATTGGAAAAAGTATTTTATTTATTATTTAATATAGTGATATATCAATATACAAATATTATATTACAGTGAAATTCATTGTTAAATGATTTTTTCATCCCGGCTTCAACAGTTTTGTGATGAGTAAGCAAATACAAACTATGTTCATCAGCAATAGTGCGGGTATCCCTACAATAAACGACAGATGTTTTGTTTTATGATTGAAAGTTCTCATACCGAGCCATGTGCCCAATGCTCCACCTACTAATGATAGAGCAAAAATTCTTTTTTCAGGAACTCTCATCCCTCCGCTCCCTGCCTGAGATTTATCGTATCCCATTATTCCGAAACTGACGATATTCACTATGGTGAGGTAAGCCAATAAAAAATGCATGCCGTCACTTCTCCTTTTTCTCTCTTCTTCTTACCTCTCATGACCATTACCCATCCTTGCGGAGTGTATCTCGATATTTGTAGACACCCTTATCAGTCAAATCATGACGTACTTGAAACGATCCGCAATTTCTTTGAAAGAACCTCCTACGCAATTGCGTTAGCGTAGGAGGTTGATTTTTGACTATGACTTAATCCTGTCTTTCAAGCGGAAAATGAGTGCTGCAGCCTCAGCTCGGTTTAAGTTATTCTGCGGCCGGAATGTCCCGTCCTCATAACCCACTACCATTTGCAGGCCGGAAAGGTAACGGACATCCGCTTCTGCCCACTGCGAAATCAATCCCTGGTCCGCGAAGGTGATGCCTTCAACCCCTCTCTCCGTATTCATCTTCCGAAGCACGTTCGCGAGAATTTTCGATGCCTGCTCCCGGGTAATGGGCTCGTAGGGGGCAAATCTACCTTCCCCAACACCATGCACCAATCCATGCTTTGCCGCCGCCGCGATCTCCACCGCGAACCAGTCGCCCGGGCTCACATCCTTGAATGTGCCTTCGTAAACCCCACCTGTCTGAATATGCAACAATCGGACGATCAATGCTGCAAACTCGGCCCGCGTAATCGCACGCTGCGGCTCAAATCGAGTCGGGGTTACCCCCTGGATTACACCCTGTTCCGCAAGTGCCGTGATCTGATCTTTGTTGAACGCTTGGTCAATATCCACAAAATGCACTTCTCGTTTTTCTTCCGACTGCTTCGACGGTTCTGGTTTCTGAGTTTCCGGTTTTTGCTCAACTGGCGATTTGGATGGCGGGTTTGCTCCGCCTCCGCCCGCGGACTCCTCATCCGTCCGGCCGACAACCGCCTTCTCGGCGCTCTTAGCTCCGCCCTCGTTTTCCGCCCATACCTTTACGGTGTACGTTCTTCCCGCCCCCAGACCGTTCCAAAGGAAGCTCCGGTCTTTTCCGCGATAGATTTCTTTGTCTCCATAGCTTAACACGAAGATTTCGTTCGGCGATGCGAGTTCCCATTTGAACTCGATGCTGCTCGTTCCCTTCGTGACGGCCGTGACCGTGAACTGGTCGGAGGGCAGCGTCTCGAAAGCAGGAACCGCGATCGCTTCCCCGTCGCCTGCGTCATTAAACGGCACCACGCGGATGTTGTCGTACCTCTTTGCGCTCTCCAGTCCCGTCAGCGTGACCTTCGTTTCCGTCGTCGTCAGCACCAGTTGATCGCCGATATACACCTTATACCCTTTAGCCCCCGGTACGGCTTCCCAGGATAAATCAAAGCTGTTCGCGCCCGGGTTTCCAGGTGTCGGCGCCTTCGGCATGCCGGCTGGCAGCGTCGTCGTGGTAAACGTAAATGCGGTGTCGCTTGCCCCCGATCCGTTCGCCGCTTTGACCGTGTACGTGTATTCGATGCCCGGCAACAGACCGGTATCTTCATATATCGTCGAGGACACCGGCACTCGTCCCACTTCAGCGCCGTTGCGCTCGATGATGTATTCTTCCGCTCCCTGTACCTGGGCATTGCCGAAGTTAATCAGCACACTGTTCGGTGTCGGCGAGAAGGTGATTTTCTTCGGCGCTTCCGGCTTGGTAAGCACATCGAAGTTCACCGCTTCCGTTTTGGCACCGCTTTGGTTCTCCGTGTGGAAGGAGACGGAATGCACTTTACCGGCCTCCAGGTTCTCCAACACAAAATGCCGGTCTTTTCCACGGTACACTTCTTCCCCGTTATACGTCACCACAATGATTTCCCCGATGGATGGAAGATCCCATGTAAACTCCACATGGTTCGTTCCCGGATTCGGCTCTACGGTCAATCCGGTGATGCTTGGAAGTGTTTCAAACGTCTCCACCGGGATGGCCGCACCATCTCCCGCCGCGTTGTAGGGGATAACGCGAATGTTGTCGTATACGGTTGCGCTCGTCAGATTCTCCAACGTCGCATACGTATCCTCGGTGACGCTCACCAACCGGTTCCCAATCAGGATTCGGTATCCGTCCGCCCCCGGCACCGCATCCCACGTCAGGGTGACGCTCGATTCGGTCGCGTCTCCCGCAGCGGCCGGAGTGCTTACTTTCGCCGGAAGGGTGAGGGCCGATACGGTAAAGCCCGCATCGCTCCGTCCGCTTGCGTTCGCGGTCTTCACTTCGTACGTGTAGGTCGTGCCCGGGGTCAAGCCTTTGTCTTCAAATGTCGTATCGGTCGCCGGAATTCGGGCGATCTCTTCCCTGTCGCGGAAAATGATGAAATCTTCCGCACCACGAACAGCGCTCCCCGTAAAGTCCAGCACCACACTCGTGTCCGTTACGCCACCCACACCCACCGTCTGCGGTGCAACCGGTTTGGTCAGTATCTCGAATGTCACTCCTTCCGATTCCACACCGCTTGCGTTGATGACCGACACTTCAAAGGTGTACTTCGTACCATCCTGCAGGTTCGGCAAGGTTGCGCTCGTGTCCGAGGTGGTATATACGTCCCCAGTGACGGTGTTTCGGATCTGGAAGGCGGCTGCCCCTTGAACCGTATCCCATGTCAACGTGACGGCATTCGTTTCCGCTACGGTCTGGATGCTTCCTGACGGTACCGGTTCGGTCTGCGTCGTAACCACAAAGCTGAAGCCTTCGCCCACCCCGCTCACGTTTTGTGCTTTCACCATGTAGGTATACTTCGTCCCGGGCGTCAGGTCTTGATCCTGATATGTTTTGTACGTGGTCCGGATGGCGGCGATTTCCTCGCCGTCCCGTTCGATGATGTAACGGTCCGCCCCCACCACTTGGGTCCGGCTCAGATCCAGCGTCAGCGTATGCTTGCCGATACCGGTCGCGCTCACGTCCACCGGTTTCTTCGGCAGGGTCAAAAAGCTGAAAGCCGTTCTCTCCGAAGCGATGCCATTTGCGTTCTCCGCGCGGATCGTAAACTGATATGTCTTTCCATCGGACAGGCCCGTCAGCGTTGCCCGGGTGTCGCTTCCCCGATAGAGCTCCGTGTCTCCGTCTTCAATGATGTATTGCGCTGCGCCATTGACCGTTGCCCACGTCACATCTGCCTGGTAGGCTTCCGGAACCGTTACCACGCCGTCCGGTGCCGCCGGTCTGGAGATCCAGGTAAACACGGCCTTTTGGCTTTCGCCCGTCGCATTCACCGCTTGAATCTCGTAGGTATATATCGCCCCCGGTGTCAGACCTGTTGCCGTAAATGCGGGCTCTGCCGGCGTGCCGATGATCGTCCCGTTTTGCGTGACGATGTAGCTCGTGGCTGTTTCCACTACATCCCATTTCAGGCCGATTGTCGTTTCCGTCGTTTCACTCACCGTCACATGGTTCGGCATGTACGGACGGGTCAAGAACGTTCCGGTCTCCGCCGCGCCGTAACCCGAAGCATTGCCTGCCTCCACCGTAAAGTTGTACGTCTTGCTTCCGGTCAGTCCGCTCACGACCAGCTGTTCATCCTGCACTTCCACGGTTTGGCCATTTACCGATACCCGGTATCTGTCGGCCCCGGTCACCGGAGACCATACGAGCGTGGCTTCCGTCTCTCCGATTTGGGTCGCCTGCAGGCCGGCCAGCACATCGGGAAGAGTGATGCCGCTGGTTGTCGTGCTGACTCCCTGGCCGCTTGCGTTTTCCGCATAAACCTCAAAGGTGTAGGTCGTGCCCGGGGAAAGGCCGGTCACGTCCAGAGAGGTTGTTCCGAACGGTACCGTTTGATACGGCTGTCCGTTCATCCGGATCACATACTGGCTCGCCCCCCGCACTTCGTCCCAGCTGATCCGCAGGCTGGTCGTCGTCGGGTTGGTCAGCTGCAGGTTCTCCACTTTCGCCGGCAGCGTGATCAGGCTCAGGGTAGACAGGTCCCCACGGCCGGTTTCGTTTTGGGCGTATAGCCCGTAATCGTACACCGTTCCCGAGAGAAGTCCCGCGTCAAAGAAAGTGTTTTCCGGTCCTCCGTAGATCGGGGCACCGTTACGCGTCACCTGGTAATACGTAGCCGAAGTTACCGTATCCCAGTTGAGACGGATCTCCTGCTCCCCGATTTGTACGGCGGTGAAGTTGCCCGGAGCGGCCGGAAGCGTTAGGAATCCGGCGTTCGTTGCTGCTCCTTCTCCGCTCGCGTTGATTGCACTTACGGAGATGGTGTACGTCGTGCCCGGGGCCAATCCCGAAACCGTTTGGTACACCGTTTCCGTCACCGACTGGTTATACACGATGTTGTGATTCTGGTCCTTCGCGACAATCCGGTAGCTCGTCGCGCTTTCCACCGGATCGAAGGTGACAGTGGCTTGGTCATATCGCGTGCCGACCTTCTGAACCACGACGTTGGTCGGGGCTTTGGGCAGGGTCAGCGCCGTCACCGGGTCGCTGGTTGCGCTTTGGCCGACGTGGTTGATTGCCCTTACCACATACTGATACTCTTTGCCGCCCTCAAGCGCCGTGTCCGTGATCGAGTTGTTCGGATGCGTCAGCGTCCAGGTTTGGTCGGTCGTCAAATTGGTCACTTCATATCGGTATCCGTCCGTATATCCGCTCTGCAGGTCGAATTGAAGCTGCGCGCTGGTCTCGGTCGTTTGAGTGACTCGCACGTTCCCCGGCACCTGCGGCATCCGCTGCATTTTGATAGGCTGAGATACCGTTTCGAACGAGTTACCGGCCACATCTTCTACTTTCGCGTGCACAAACCATACGCCTTCGTTACTGATGGTCACCGTTTGGTCGTCGGACGCGGCCGTATCCCAGTTGCCCGGAGCGTCCGGTGAATTGGTGATCTTGAAAAAGCGTTTGTTGGGGGCCACGCCGGAATGGGCGTCTGCGTAATGGATGGTAACCTGTACGTCAGTCGCGGTCCATTCCTGCCCGTTCGGGGTGACCGAAATCGTCGGATCTTCGTTGTCCACAAAAATGTCTCGCGTGATTTCGTTCCCCACGTTCCCAACGGCGTCCCTCGCCCGGACCGATACCGTCGTCACGCCGTTCTGGGTGACCGTGCCGCCTGTTCCGGCCGTATACTCTCCATCGTTCAACTTGTATTCGTAGGTGACCGGGTTCACATCCATACTGCCCCCGATTGTGAACGTCACCGGGTTCTGCGTCCATGTCGATTCGCTTAGCGTGATGCTCGGGTCGCTCGGAGCCGTTTTGTCGATCCGCGCAGTGCTCATGACGGCAGCACTCGCGTTCCCCACGTTGTCGACGGTTCGGGCGTATACATCGGTCTGCCCTTCATTCGAAATGGTGACTGGTCCGGTATAGTCGGTCCATGCGCCGGCCGACCCGAGTTTGTATTGGCTTTTGGCCGTGCCGCTGTATGCGTCCGCACCGCCTGTGATGCTAAAGGTCACGTTTTGGTTGGTCCAGTCCGTCGTACTCATGTTCAGGACCGGCTGTGCTGGCGCCGATTTGTCCACCAACGCATTCGCGCTGGAAGTCGGACTCGCATTGCCGACGTTGTCGATGGTTTGGGCATAGATGGTCGTTTGCCCTTCGGCCGAGATCGTGAATGGTCCGGTATAGTCGGTCCATGTACCTCCGGAGCCGATCTTGTACTGGCTCTTTTGCACGCCACTCTGCGAGTCGCTCCCGTGCGTAATCGTCACGGTGACATTCGAGTTGGTCCACCCGGACGGATTGACTGAAATGGCAGGCTGCGCTGGGGCCGTCCTGTCGATGTTGTTTACGATGTAACTCTGACTCCTGGTGTTACCGGCGTTATCCTTGGCCGTGAAAGTGTACGTTCCGTTGCCGGTCACGACATACGATGCGGTCCCTCCCGACACCCATTGACCATCCGGTTTTTGGATGGAATTGATGCCAGTTTCATTGTCGGTGCCATTTGCCGTCAGCGTCACGTTCCCAGACGTCCAGTTTGTTGTGCTTGGAGTGATTGCAAGCGAAGGCTGAACGGTATCGATGTATTGCTTGTGAACAACCGACGAGAGGTTACCCTGATTGTCGACCGCCGCGACATGCACGTAAAAATTGCTCGATACCTGGCCGGGCCAACTGTAACTGGTGCCTGTCGTTTCAATCACGTTATCCGGTACGGTGTTCGGGTTCGAATCGACAACGACAGAGTAACCCTTCAAACCTGTAGTAACGGTAACAGGATAATTATTAGACAACGGCGAAGATCCGCTGGGCGAGATACCCATGATTTGATAATTGTAAGTTGTTCCGTTATCTCCGGAAGAAGGAGACCATAAAATTTGCGGGTATCTATTCGACACCGACACGTTTACATTTGAAACAGGATTTGGCCCAGCCGTATCAATAGCTGCAGTATCGTCATAGTCGGACAAATATCCTTGATAAATCATATTTCCATTACGGTAAAGTTGAACTTTCGTCGCATAGCCAAACTTCACGTCATCGACTTGAAGGACTCCATCCGTTGTCCATGTAATGGTCGGCATAAAACCGTGTTCATAAAACTCATAGTATGGATCGGACATAAACGCATTGGAACTTACAGTATGCCATTGTCCATCCATCGGAATATTGCGTCCCGGAAAACCCACGTATGCCCAATAGTTTTGAAGGACAGGCTCCCCTGCTGAAAATATATCGACATTAGGGGTATATGGATTACCGAAACCATCAGAAGTAGTCCATGGCCTTGAACTTGTTGTTTGAGATGGGTCAAGTACAAATTTCTGCTTTGCCGCATTCCACCGGTAGAACAATAGTCCATAATTGTGGTCCTTATTGTGTGATGTAACGATATGGAATAAGTCATTATCATTAAAATTGACCGGTCCCCCGCCAGAAACATAAGCAGAGAACTCAGATGGCGTTGTGTTCCAATTAATTGTCTCTCCGTAATAAACAGTCTTCCCGCTGTGGTCGGTTAATGGAATGCCCTGATTTCCCCAAGGAGATTCATTCGACCAGGTTACATAACCGTTTGTTCCTCCAAAGCCACGTACTTTATAAGTGATACTCAAGGTACTATTATCTGGGATACGTCTTGCTGAAAATTTTGAAACACTAGAAGTAGAACTGGTTGCTGGCCACCACCAAGCGTTGCCGGTACCGTTCTGAGTATTTGTTAGTTGCATTGAACGGAAACCTGAGAAGGCAGACCCGCTTACAATAGTCTGGTTCCCCGTTTGTGGATTCCCGCCTCCCTTAAAATTAGGGATCTCTTCCCCACTTTCAAATGAAGTCTGAGTCAATACGTCTGAAGGTTGAATATCAACTGCCCATTCTATCTTCACGTGGTTTCCCAATTGATATGCATTGAGTTGGGGAATCTGTACGGTTGCAGCACTTGTTCTCTGAGGAAACTGCAACGATCCTGCCACGATTGAAAGACTAAGAAGGCATTTAGTGAGAGCCCCCCATCTTGATTTTGCCATTGCAACTCTTTTCCTCCCTGATTTATTAATTATTTATTTAGTATATCAATATATTAATATTATGCTGCCAATTATTCGATTTCGCTGTTTGCGTCAATTACATTTACTCAATCAGCCCCTTTTCAATACCAGTTGCAATTTGGAGAAAACTCTCGAAAATGTCTGGATCGAACAGTTCACGTTCATTCTCCATGATATTTATCGCTTCTTTATGTTCCTTTTTGCTCTGATATGGTCTCCCTGTCACCAGTGTTGCATATGTGTCTGAAACTGCCGCGATGCGGCCGGCAAGTGGAATGTCCTTCCCTTTCAATCCTTCCAGGTACCCGCTTCCGTCGAAGCGTTCATGGTGGTACCGAGCAATATCGATTACCAATTTCGGCATTCTAAGTTGTGTTAACATATCGACGCCATCCGTTACGTGTTGTCTTAGAATCTCACGCTCACCGTAATTCAGGAGTTGGTTGCCCTTCAAAATTGTATCGGGCATAGCAAGTTTGCCAATGTCGTGGGTTAATGATCCTACATAGTACATTCCCGCATTTGTCCGATCATGTATAAGGGCAAGACGAAACGAAATACGCGCCATGATTAAGGAATGCTCGGCCGTTACTGCATCCCTCAACTTAATGCTTGCAAAAAGGGTGTCAATAACACCCAAAATTCTGTTTTTCTCCTCATTTCCTTCTTTGACTGCCGTCGTCAATTTCCGGTGGAGTCTCGTTTCCAATCTTTCACCTTCTTTCTAACCCGCTTCCGCATTAGTTTGAACTTGGACGGACAATTCAATAAATCCCGGTCCGCCATACTCTACGACTCTGTTCTTTCCTGTCTTTTTGGCCACGTACATTGCTTGATCGGCTTTTTTTATAAATTCGGCTGGATTCCAGCCTTCTTGATATTTACAGAAGCCGATGCTTGCCGAGACCCGATATTCCTTTCCCTCAATCGATTGAAATACCGTTTCCTCATATATTCTAGCGCGAATGTTCTCCGTCAGCTCATCCATATCGACAGATGGTTCAATTATCAGAGCAACCATCTCTTCTCCCCCGTATCGTCCGGCGACGCCGATCCCCTCGACTTCTTCCTGTAGGATACTTGCAACCTTTTTTAGTACCTGATCCCCTTTATCGTGACCCTGAGTGTCATTCAGTTCCTTAAAGTTGTCCACATCAATGAAAATGATGTACGAGCTATGCTGTTTTTCGACGCATCGATTTACATACTTCATGAACTCTTTTCTATTAAACAATCCAGTTAAGGCATCGGAGATCGATGAATAGTAGGTACCCTGTATTATTTGTAGTAAATGGTCAACTATTATCAATAAAAAAATCGCGTATGCCGTAACTAGAAGCATGCTCGCGCCGAATGAAAAAACCGGGTGTTCTTCCTTTGTTAATGTGTCTGCCAATAGAAACAATTTCGAAGTAGCAAATGCCCCAAGCAGCCAATGTGCTTTTTTCGCATATGGAATTCCATTGGCGAGAAAATACCAAGCGACAAATGTACAAACTACAGCGATCACTTGGGCTGTCCAAGTCTCATTTACAAAGAATGAAATAAGACCTATCGCTGCACACAATCCGTACAATACGATTTGTTCCTTAACATCACTGCTGTTAAACAGCAAATACAGACCATAGAACAACGCAATAAAGAGTGCGTCCCCAAGATTTATATGTACAGCTTCATATGGGTTTTGAAGGACGATGATCGATACTATTTGAAAAAGGATTGTTGCTAAAAGAGTTGTCAGTACATGAATGTGCGCCTTCGATTTACGAATCTTCGGCATCTTCCGCGTAACGACCCATGTGATTATAAGAATAGGCAACAGAAGAATGGAAGTAAGAACATCTCCTTGTTGCCCAGCAAATAGTTTG
This sequence comes from Thermobacillus composti KWC4, assembly GCF_000227705.2. GTDB lineage: Bacteria > Bacillota > Bacilli > Paenibacillales > Paenibacillaceae > Thermobacillus > Thermobacillus xylanilyticus. The sequence goes on along the minus strand of NC_019898.1, from coordinate 69,971 downwards.
AACAAGCCCATTCCGCCCCCTACTATCATCCTGATGTTGTACGCGGATACCACCCGATTTTTACCAGGTGGTATCCACGGTCACGATCAAGTTAGTGAGTTCCACTTTCTCCGAAATCGTCAGACGATGACTTATCTGCATGGTAGAATACTACGTCACCGTCAATCAGGTTGACCCTCATTCCATATGGATCCGTAATTTGATAATTGAATCCTTCTCGGCGCCATTGGTTCGCTTCCGGAATCCCAGTTCGAATGTACTGCAGGTGCGGATTATTCAAATCACCATTTCGGATCGTCTCAATATCGAAATTTACGATGATAAAGCCCTTTTTCAAGAAGATCGGGGCATTATCGTTTAATCGGTGTGTGCGTCCGTACTCTGCCAAGTTTGTCCCCCGGGGGACTGCATATACCTGGGCCGGCAAGCTGTACTCCCCGTACCATTGTTGAACCGCGGCATTTTTTCGATAAGGATCGACGCCGTTTGGAACATCGAACCCACCAATAAAGGTTCGTAGAGGTGCAGTAATCAGCTCGACGTCATATCCGCCAACATACGTCGGTTTTTGTGGCTTCCACCATGAAGGGACGCTGCCGAAAAGTTTCGCGAGTGTGCTGGCGGTGTTGTTGATCGTTTGCTGTGGTACATTTCGCAATCGGTCGTCCAAAGTAACATTTCGTTTCTGCACATCGGCAGACGAACCGACTTTGATGAAATATTTGCCGGCGTTCGGATCGTGATAGTATAAGTCAACCGGTTGGCGATTGCCGTTCATGTCTACAAAGTAGAATGACGGCTTAATCCGGATTGAATCGTATTGGCCGAACATATTACCTTTTGTTTTTAAGTCAAATTTGAAGTGATATCCGGTTTTTATTGCAACGTTTTTGTATTCCGAATACGGATGACTTCCACGGCGGATTGGTAACTCGTAGGGGAACGAAAAACCGTTTGGTGTACCGTCTATCCCCTTATCTCCGACCGGATACATGACACCAGATGGTGTACTGCTGCCCGGAGCTATCCTAAACACCTTCTGCCAATTGAAGTCTCCAATATCGGTGATACGGAAGTCATACACCCGGCCAATCACTTCGACTGGTAACGTACGCGTGGCCACATGGTTCTGCCAGTTTAGATTTGCATTGGTTTCAGTTGTAAAATTGGCTGGGGCGTTTTCAGCGATAGCTCTCGTATAAACATTGTAGTCGCCCTCGTCTATCCAAACCGGCATATAAAAGACCATCGTATCTTGGCCTTGCGGAAACGAAATCCAAGTTCCCGGAGGAATGTAGCTTGAATTATCGTTCGGCCGCGTGAAGACGCCAAACTCAAACTGCACTTGCCTGTCTTTTGTGTATTTTGCATAATCTCGGTTTCCATACCCGAGATAGTTGTTATGCTGACCGGTTGTCGGAATTGTTACCGTAATCGGCCTGTCTAACACAAAAGCGTTCCTGCTGTAATTGGGATTGGTTTTCTGATTAAACGCGCTGTCATTGGAAACATAGCTGTAATCGACAACCGGCGTATGCACCGTAATGGAATTCATCCCGTTTATATCGAAGTTTTTATCCGCTCCACCTTTTATGTTTCCTGGAATAAGGGTGTAATAGATTTTTCCGGTTGTCGGCTGATTCGCTTTATTTACCAATGTTTTGCTGATAACATACCCGCCTTGATACAACACGTTTGGTCCGATCGTTGTTGGTTGCGGGATAGCTCCTGGTGTAGGAGCGGTCTTATCATGCTGCGCGCTATCCATTATCGTTGATCCGTTAAAAATCACTTTGTCATTATTGACCTTATTTTCTTTGACCGCAGATTCCGCTCTTGATTGGAACAACGAATCTTCTACGGGTGTCGGAGGTTCGGTTGCACCGCCTGGGACTGTCTGTGTACCGAGATCGACTCCGCTGCATGGTTGCGGGTGTACATGAGAATTTACCGAATCATTGTTTTCAGAAATCAATGTCGGCGGAGTATATCCGTTTGGATTCAATGTTACAGTCCCACCATAACCGCCAAGTGCATAATTCGAAACTGTGGCCTTATCGATCTTGTACACTTCAAGATTATCGATTTGCCAATAACTATAGTCTCGTATAACGGTCATGTTCTTGGTAACGGTCACGTCCCTCTCCATCGGTTGCGGCGGAACGCCCGGATCACCCGTCCCTGAAGATGGACGACCAGGAATTGTCCATGTCTTATGGTAGGTTTTCTTGACTGTAACGGTATATGTTACTTGGCCGGTCATATTTGCCCATTTGCTGGAGAACAAATAATTCATGCCGAAAACATTGGCATAAAGGCTTTCGGATGTCGGAATCCCTTGTTCTACGTTAAATTTTTCGGCCCCTCGATTGTCAGCTCGCAGCATACCGCTTGCAGAAGGATTTAATTGCGAATTCGAAATGACAGTACCTTTACTCGGGGGGCCGATTACAAAGGTACAACCAGGGGCTCCGCCTCCACCGTCGTCACCGCCACCACCGCTACCGCAGTCTTTCACAGTGACGGTACTTGTCCCGGTTTCGTCTATATTTTGATCCGGATCATAAAAATGCGCAGTAATCGTAGTTGTTCCTACTGTCCCCTTTGAGGTAACTATTCCGGATTGATCAACGGTAGCCACGGACGGATTTGAGCTGCTCCAAGTCAACTTTGGATGAGATGTCAAATCATACGTCCTGCCGTCTGACTTTGTTAAATGAGCTTCCAGTTGATATGAAGCCGCTCCTTCCGAGGTACAGAATTCGTGTGAATCCACTGTCAGCCCAGGTTCTGCTGTCACTGTTATTGTTGCATCATCAGATATTCGGTATGTTCCGTTGTCCCAAATGGCTCGTATTTTCACAGTCCCGGGGCTCACACCTGTTACTTGACCGGTTGAGCTAACCGTAGCAATGGATTCGTCTTCGGATATCCAAGTCGTTTCATTACGAGACTTAACGTCATACCATATTCCCCAGGTATCGGAACCCCAATCCTTCGTTCTTACGCTGGCGTTAAGCTGTTTCTTCTGTCCGACACCGATCGTTGAATCAGGGTTTACATCGATTTCTTTTTCTTCATAAATATCACCCGCCCAAGTAATTCTAACAGGCGTATCATACTCAACGATCATTTTAGGACAACCATTTGGACGTTTCATAAATTCTTCTAAATATGTTGGTGTATACGATTGACCAGTTATTGAATTTATACGCGCTTTCTTTTCGCTTATAATTGTTGGTTTTGAATCGGCAGGTTTATATGAAGGTGCATTTATATAATCAACTCTGTGAAGACGAATATTTTGAACATTTGCTCCATTTATTTCTATCCCTCTGTCGTCAACCCAACGTTCAGCAGGCCATTTTGACATGTCCACTTCATCAGGAATTTCACTATCGACTGGACGAGGATTTTCACAACTTCTGTTCCAATCGACTATTTTATATCCACCCGAGTAATCGGCCCTAAAGTTGCCCGCATCCAATTGATACCAATATACGCCCGGCGTCGATATCCGCGGGTCAGAAGTAATAGTTTTTGGTCCGATTCTTTGTGTTTTCGGCGGTATTGTGCCTGCCGCTTTCGCAGCAGGCACAGTTACTACTATCAAGTTTATGAAAATAGTAGCAAGTGTTATGATAAGTGTTATTATATTGGTTAGCTTAAAGAGCTTCTTCACATATCATCATCCTTGCTCACTTATTGAGAATTATTCCAACAACATCTCCACTGTCCGTTTTAACTGAGTATGTTACATAGTTGTCGATTGGCACTTTATCAATAAATTGCACTACCCAAAATCGTTTTTCCTGTCCTTTTACAAAGAAGCTAGATGGGTTCGTTACCGGAATTGTAGGCAGACCATATTCCGCTACTTTAGGACCGTCCAAATGAGTTACGGATGTAATTCCATTATCCATACCATTTGCAAGTGTGTTTGGATTTCCTTTGTCCAAGGTTGACGTTAAAGAAATATCAGAGAAAACAAAATAACTGTTCTTAAATCTACTCGGTACATTTGAGACAAACATCGGGGCGTATACACCGCTTCCTTGATCCCCTTCGGAATCAACAAAGATGATTCGATGCACTTTAAAACTGCCGGAGTTATTTTTCAATTTAATTGGCTTGTCTAAGATATCAGCGAAGCTTGTTTTTTTACCGTTAAGATTCGTGGTATATCGATATTTCGTCAGGCTCGTCATATTTGTTCCTGTCGTACCGACCTCTCGAAGTTCATTCAATGCTCTGTATTTATCCGCACGCGTCCCTTCGACTTTTGCATAACGGAGCAGAATTGCTGTTACTTCGGCTCTTGTCGTAGTATTAGACGGCCGGAAGGAGCCATCCTCGAAGCCTTCAATGATCCCGGTTCCCTTAACGAGTGCAATGTATGGGATTTGCTCAGCGGAAATGCCGCCTTTATAGGTTTCAGGAGTCGGAAGCAAGGTGTTTTTTGTATCAGCCAAAGCTTGTTGAAAACTCGGGTCCGATTTCGCAAGTCCTGTCGAGATCCATTTCATCATTTCATAACGAGTCAATGGTTTTTCAGGTCCGAAGCCATTCGGATAATCCGACGGGTCAATAAAGCCCAATGCAACCAATTTATTGACTTCTTCTTTGCTCCAATGAGTTTTCAGGTCCGGGAACACATCCGATGTACTGCTTGCCGGCTTTAGAGTCGTAACACGGCTCAAAAGCGCTGCGTACTCCGACCTCGTAATTGTCCCGTTTGGACGGAAAGTACCGTCAGGATATCCATTAACATATCCCTTTTGAATAGCGGTTTTTATATCATTTTCCGCCCAGTGACCTTTAATATCGGAGAATGTTACCGTCTGAGAAGTTGCAGCTTTTACAGGCTCCTTCGCACCTGTCACGACACAACCGACAAAAGTTATTACGGCCATAGCTGTAATCAGAAACTTCTTCATTGTTTTTCCTCCAAATCATAGGAATTGATTTCTGTAAATTCGATGGGTGAAATGTTTTCAACCTCTGGCAAATCTATCACCAGAAGTAAGTAGTAATCGTTGTTTTGAACGATGAGATCCGCTTGACCTGGTTGACGTCGTTCATAAATGCCTTTTCGATAGCCGGTGACGAGAAACGGAATTTCGATACGCCCTTCAATCGTTGTTAGTGATACTCTCTCGATCATCTTGAAAGCAAGCGTACGTTTATCATAAACAACAGCTGATGTCTCGCCGAAGAAGGTTTTCTTTGCCCCGCTTTTATATGTTTCAACCACCTTTCCAACAGCACGTACAACCATTTGTGCGGGAACGCCATACTTTTCTCTGACTACATAGTAGCAATGCTTTTGCAGTTTGATTTTATTTCTGATGGTGTTGGTCTGAATCCCGATGTCGCTGATAAAATTGCAAATTTCGCTGAAAATCTTCATGGTGTGAGCAAGCAATTCTCGCTGACGTGCATCGGCCAAGAGTTTGAGTTTCAACGTGTATAGCACCGATTCACCCCCTCTAAGGGATATTTTACCACCTATATAGATTAAATCAATCTATTTTGTATTAATTACTTTCATCTATGGGTTATGCCGATGCGTGATCAGCGATGGGTTTTCGCAGCTCAATGGGAAGTATCCAGCAGCGGCCGCTTCTTTTTCGTTCGTATAGGTTTCCAATATTTCGTAATCGGTGCTGGTAAATATACTCCTACATTCGTTTCGAAAATAGTATTTTACTCCGGTATTTTTATCCACGGCGCCTTTTATTTCACTTCGTTTGATCAACCGACTTCCACCAAGAGCATAGTGATTGTATGTGGTTTTCCCGATAGGCAGCCCTTGTATGAAGGCCATCACTCCCACATCATCTATTGAATTGTTCCATTCTTCTTGGGTTATGTACGGCAATGTGAATGTATAGGAGATACCGTACCGTTTTGCATGTTCGTTGTGATAATTGATGAAGTATTGCAAATCGTTTTGGATTGCATTAACGATCGTTATTCGCCTTACTTGGTCGAATGTTTCGGCATTCTGAAGTAGCGGGACTGTCGGACACTCCGGAGCAAGCTCATCGCGTTTTCCATAGTGCCAAGTCTTTGTGCTTTTTTCGTACACAGTAACAAAGTCATCAAGCGTAAAGGATAATGAATTTCCGTTGGCATCAACGTAAGCATACGGTTTTTTAGGTTGAAGCACGTGTCTTTCTTCGTTTTCTCCGTTGTCATTTCTGAACTTATCAATTGTATAGAGATAGTATCCGTCATATCCGATTACAACGACTGCAGGTACGTAACGTTGGAGTACGCCACCTAAGATGCTATCGTCCCTTGCTTCGAAATTAAGATACAGGGTGTTCCAAAATGCTTGAATTGCTTCCTCAACGTTAACGTTTATTTTCTTCGCCGATTCATATTGTGCTTCCTTGTCTTGGTTCACGTTAAACTTTAAGGCTTTTGCTGCATCGATGACTGCCGTATCGATCGCAGCATTATATCGCATTTCCAATTCTTTTGTAAGGCGAAGATCATTCGTTTTATAGTTGTTGATATAAAGAAACGGCAGCATAACGATCACGAATACGATTGAATAATTAATAATCTTCATTCAAAATCATCCCTCCATAGGGGATGTAAATGCGAGTGTTTTCCGATAGTCCTCCATTTAAGAAATCCCGAATAATACCTGCATTTGTTTGGTTCGTATTTCTTACCTTCACATAAAAGTAGTCGCCAACTGCCATCTTATATTTCCGCGATTCGTCATTCTTTGGCTCTGTGCTGTCCGGAAACAGGACAGGCATGATTTGATTGTTATAGAACCCTTCATAATCTACGTTAAATCGATTTTGAAAAGTTGCTGGGTTGGCAGGATCCGAATAGACCGGATTGTAACGTTTGTGGTAGTGCTCCAGCTGTATGTCATATGTATTTCCGGTCATCTGCAATTCTTGAACAAAATCGTTATACATGGTCGGTGATATATACCCTTTATCCCTTACCGCATTCACGAAATTGGTGACCGCATTGTAAGCGATCATGTAAGACAAATCATCCTGCCGCTCGTACGCCTCTGATACCGGCCAAACATACAAGAGTAACGCAGCCAGAAACGCCGCAAATATTTTTCCTACCGGGTTCTGCATCATATTTTCCCCCCTTTTTATTGCGACGTAAATGTAACCCTGGCTAAAGACCCGTCAGATTTTCTTGTGTATGAAGGCACATATTTCTTGGTAAGATTAACGACACTGACATCGGTTTGTTGAATGTCTAGTCCAGGATGAAATGTAACACCATCTACACTTATGTCGCAGCCAACATCATCGATCAGATTAATGGTTTGCAGCACCTGAGCACCCGTTACGGTATAAGTTCCCGTTATTTTAAGGTCCATCCTTTGGTTGTGATCCGACTTCTTCATTAATTGATAGGTGCCATCTAATGTTGAAGATGTTCCGTTAAAAAGCAAAATGCCCACAGTTAAAGCACCTACAAAAATAATTCCCGAAAAAAATATAATGATCATGCTCGTTACGTTTCTCATGGTTTTCCCTCGATTTGGGGGTATCTGCCCCCGTTCAAACGGGGGCAGACTTTTTATTTGGATTATTGCTGTACGAACACAATGCCACGGACTACGTTGTTTTCATCTTTAACGATTTGGGATGTGAATGTTCCGTTAGGATTCACATAGTCCGAAGATGTTTCGTTTTGTGCGTTACTAATAGTGCCGGTTCCATTTCCGATAACCGAACCATATCCTGCGGTTCCCGGGGGAACAGTCGTATTCAGTTGACGCCCATACCATACAGCAGTCGATGCTTTACCAGTTTTCACGCTGATGCCAAATTCATAGTTGGGGCCAGTATATTTCCGGATCGCATTTACTACATTGCTACCAGAAACAACGGAATTATCATATGCAACAAACTCCGCTTGCGAAAGTTCAACGTTCAAACCTGAGAACTTCTTCGTTGCGGTTTTGGCGCCATCCTGTGCGTTCAAGAACACCATTACTCCGATTGTAATCAGTGCGATCGTCAACAACAGAGATGCTCCAAAATACAGTGCTTTCGATGCATTAGTAGACATTGATGTTCCTCCTTGTTTTCAGATAATCTTGCTAATTTGTTCATAAAACTTGTCCATTCCGTTAATGCTAACGTACATAAAAGGAATGACTAGATAGAAGTAAATTACTGCTTGAAGAGGGGCGAAACCCAACATCAGCCCCCAATTTCCTTTTTCGTTTACGATCCTTTCATATTCTTCTTTTCTCTCCTCCTGATAATAGTTTCGATCTGTTTCCAAATCATCGAACGCTTGTTTAATCGGAATGCGTTCCAATGAAGCTTGCAAGCGTTCGATGGTTCGGACGAATGGTGTAAATGGGGCATCCATCTTCAATTCTTCGAGCGCAGCCTGCGGGCCAGATTCAAAATTCAACAAGCACTTTTTTAGCGGCCCCTTAAAGATGACTGCATAACGCTCCATCCATTCTAATATCGTTTCGACGGATACCCTTTCGATTTCGCAGAGCATGGCGATGATGGTATGCATTTGATCGACTTCAAGTTTCATTTCCATATCACGCAACCGTTTCTGGAAATAAAGGATCCATACAGGCGCGTGATATGCGACCAGCGCAGATACAAGGCTGATTAGCACTTCCCACCATTTCAAATACTCGTTGTTGATAACGGATATCTTGCTGGCAATTCGATCAACTGCGATTTTGATTTCATCCGGATCTGCATCGGGGCCTTTTAGTTTGATTACTTCCATAGCGATTTTATCTACAAGGTCATCTCCCCCTCCTTTAATTTGCTCAATGACTTTTTTGTCGAAATCTGTGAGTTCTCGTGCAGACTTTTCGTCCTCGGGACTAACTTTTCCAAATATGGTTTGATTGTTTCCAGAGGAAGACAGCACTTGGTTGACTGTAAGAACGTGCAAGTATGCAAAAATGCTTATTGACGCTATCAATGTTGCCGCGAAAAGGAATATGCGTCTCATCTGAAACCACTCAAGCGTCAAACTTGAATTGGTTTCCTTCAGAAGTTTAGTTAGTCTGAAGTATTCCTTGGAATGCGATGCCGGCACAAACCGGTCAACCACCCATTTTACAAATCTGTTTTTATACAACGCTTTGCTCAATGTGTGTTTCGACGATCGCGGAATATACCGGCCGGCATCACTATCCTGCATTTTTCTGAGCAGGATGTATGCAACTACAACAGTTAAAAAAATGAAAATCTTAATAATGAATCCAATCCTGCTCGTGTAAAATTCCGACATGGAAGGGAACGTATTTTTTGCCCATTCTTCGATTGGCTTTACAAAAAACATAGGTGCAATTGCAATGATGCTAAGAGACTTGAGTCGATAACTCAGTTTCTTTCTGTGAAGTATCTCCAGGTAAATTTCATTCTTCAACCTGTTCAGTGCTTGTAAATACATGGAGCCGTTCTGTAATATTTTGTCGCCGTATTCCTTGACAAGATACGAAATGCCGGCAAAGACTTTTAAGAATCGGTTAGGTGCAACTTCGTAGTATGCTTCCAGTTTTTCTTGCGGATTATTGGCTGTCAGTATTTCATAAATCTTCTTGGCATGAAGCGACATTTCATATTTCGAAATCTCTGCAGCTTCATAAATTGCTTCATCGACCATACCGTGTTGGTGGTATTGGTGCCGTACATCCGCGAAGTGATCGGTCATCTGTTCAAGCAACCGATCCTCAACCCGATTTACAAATGCGTCTATTAACAATCCATTTACGATGAGAGCGCCGAGTAATATTAAGAAAAAATACGTGAGATCGCGGGTTATGAGCGTAAGAATCAGCACTGACACACTCAAAGTCCCGAGCACAAGGAATGTTATCCTCATTGTTTCTTTGCGCATTGTAAATTCGTCATACGAATGGATTGTTGCAAGACGGTTTCTGATTTTTAAGACATATCGTGATATGAAAGGTAACCGGGTTGCGTAAACATATGACTTCTGATAAAAGTCATTAATCCTTTGCTTTCGCTTCTTTCCTCTGGGAAGCATGAAACTTGATGATACTGGTCCGATCGAATTTTCCTGTTTTTTTGTCAGATACTTTGCGGCCGCAAAGAGAATCACGCTTATCCCAAGAGAAGCACAAAGAATGATGAACAAAGCTGTTTGAATCATGCCGCCCCCCCTGTTCTTTCAAATTGTTGGAGGAACGATTCGAACAACTCTCGATCCCTTGCTGACATATGCTCTTTCATTTCCTTGACGTTCCTGTCCGAAATCGGATTTACCCAGACATACTTCCCATTTTCATATCTGATGATGTCGCGATATTCAAATGTTTTACGATCCGTCGATCGACGGAAAAACTCTGTCATTGTCACCGCCATTTGCACCAGTGTCTCGCGCATCCCTTTTGTATGCAGATAGTCCATTGGGTACTCCTGATCCTGGGAAACAGGAATGCATTCTGTAATGCGTTCAATGTAACGTTTGCCGTCATAATCGCGTTTTAGGTGAACGTCGAAGTTGATGACGCTGACCACTTGAACTTCTGCCGTTTTTTCATCGTGGAAGATCCCCTCTTTTAAGAGAGAGTTCCTCAGCGAGAAAATCAGGTCGTTAAAGGTTTTGGCATGGTGCGTAAAAATCGTAAACAAGCTGGCTACTTGCGCCATTTGTATCATCCATGCCGCCACCGGGTCGGTAGCGACCTCGCCGAGAATGTTTACCGAGCCATCCGTCTTTTTCTGAACGTCGAGTCCTTCCTGGCCGGTTATGGTCTCTGTTTCGCGAAACGTAAGAATATTTCTCCAAGGATATCTCTTCCTTAAATGCAATTCGAACGCCATCTCTTGGACCCGAAGGGTTAAGGTGGCATAAATGTATTCAACGAGTGCCATGAGCAAAGTGGTTTTACCTGATCCTTGTGCGCCGGTAATCGCGGTAATGCGGCACCCCTTCATGAGAAAGATGAGGAGCTGCATAACCATTTCAGAATTGTGCACCTTTTTGGGATCAAGGATTCTTTCTAACGACGCATTCGGTATATCGAATTTTCTTACAAAAAATGCCCATGACTCTGAAAATCCTGGCCGGACGACGACTACCCGCGACCCGTCCTTCATTTCGTTTACCTTGTATCCGTTCGTTTCAGTCAATTGGCCAGGGTTGTTGAATTTGTAAATGTTCTGGCAGACTCTTCGTAACTCCAGTTCGCTTCCGAACGATAAAAATGAGAGATGTATGGACTTGCCGCGGTAAAAAATCCATATGCTGTCGTAATCATTCGGAATCGTCTTTTTGGATACTTGATCGGTGTATATGTCCCCATCTTCGCCGAAATATACCGTTGAAGCGGGAAGGCCGCTGACGCCCCCAGACACACCGTCTATATTCATATCCCGGATTTCGTCAACAACACCAAATCCTTTGTATTGCTGATAAACTCGTTGAACGATGATCCATAGCTTGTCCTCAAAAGACAAGCCATGAATTTCTTTCCGATAAACATCATCGATTTCCTGTGCGGTTATGATGTATGATTCCGTATTACCTTCCTCGATGACGTATTTGGGTTCATCCAGCTTATATTTCTGAATTAACTCCGATAAAGCGTTGTACTTATGCTTCTTTTGCAACTGATGCAATAGGATTTCGAATTTATCTTGGCTTGTAAGCCGGCCAGGCTCATCAAAAGGGATCACATAGTTGATATTTTCCTCGTTAAAGCCGTATGTCTGTAGAAGTAAGTCAAATATGAACGTTTTAACATAGGCTTTATTATGGACATCCCCCAGGGAACATTCTTTCAAAGCGCGCTTCAATTCGGCACGCTTATTTGCTCGACGGCGAAACTCCTCTTCTGATAAGCCGAGGTCATAAAGATTGCTGTTCGTGATTTCGTTCAACGTGTTTTGAACATAGGTAATAATTGCTTCGATCGTGTATTTTTTTTGGTCAACAGCTTCAGGGTTAGGTGTTTCTTTCTTTTCAGCCATTTTCATGTAAAGAAGCAATCCGGACGAGATCAATATGATTGCGATAAATATGAAATTTATTATCAAGGGCGTATTCAAGGAAATCATGCCCCCTGATCACTGTACAGTTTCCGGTTGATGCCGATCCGATCTAAGATGCCTCTTGTCAGGCGTCTTACTTCATCAAAGAAAAAGAAATTGTCGTCTCTTTTTCCGATATTGCGATTGCGAATGAAAAACTCGATTACCGAACTATAATTGTGTGCATCCATGAAGTCCGTGCAGCGCGGAACCGTATAGATCGAATCTTTGTATTTGAACCGGCGTGAGATGTTTGCATAGGTGCTGCGGGACTTGCGATCGTACTGACCAAGCACAACGATTCGAGGTTTGTCTTGCAGCAATTCGTCGAATTCTTTGTGCTCAAAATACCGTTCAAGAATGGTCATATTTTGGTTGAGGCAGATAACCACCAGGTCGGCGCATTGAATGACCGTCCTGGTTAACTGATTTTTCACACCGCTGTTCACATCGATCAAAGTTACATCATAAAATTTGTTTGCATTCAGGAAAATATCGTGTACCACATCGGCCAGTACAATTTCTGCTTCTTCGTTTTTTGCAGTCCCGATCAACAAATCTAGGCGATCTTTCAGAATTGGATATGTGTAGTCCTTTACCTTCTCGGGTTCGAGCTTACGGCTACGCGCAAATCGAGCCAGAGCGTCCAGACCAATATCGGTGAAATTGATGAGGTTATTCTCGTTTTCCATTTTTTGCTTCAAAAAACCCCGTTCCAGCGTCGAATGAGCCCAATGAGTGTGCGATACCAATGTTTTTGTTGTATATTCCGTGCCAATAGAGGCAGAAACGGCCAACGTGCTGCCGGTAGTTCCCACTTGCCCGTGAATTGGTCCCCAAAACGCTACAAGTGCCATGCTATTCTCTCCTCTTCGCTTTTCTTATCGCTTTTCTTACTGTTCTGCGGTCACACTCAACGATTCGTTGACAAATATCCGTAATTAAGGAGCGATAGGTTCTCGATAATCCTTTGAGGTTTATTTTCCCGTTATGTTGATTGTTTATTTTTATAGCCAAATCCACTTCATCGACCGGTAGATGGTATGATTCGTCCGGCCAAACCACGAGGTGTTCAGTCAATTGCATGTTTAGATATTCATCGTCGATCGAACATTCCACCGAGTTGAGAATGATTCTTTCGACTTCCAATTGTCCAGGGGATTCAGTGGTCGAATAAATTCCGTCCATAACCTCCCTAGTTTTGACAAGACAAGATCGTTCATATGACGTCACAACATAACGGAGATCGGCATTTTTGAATTGTTCAAAGGTGAGAAAGCCGGGTATGTCGGTATCTACGAGAGCAAGATCATACTCTTCTCCGACTTCCTTGTTGTGTTTCAGCTCATCAACGGCTGAAAGATTCTTCAATCGAAAGGCCACATCGAATCCTTCAAATTCCGTTTTTTCACCTACAATCGGATTGATTGCATACTCATACAGTTGCGCTTTTGTACCGTCTACAAGCAGTACCTTTTTTCCGATGTTTGACAGCACCTTTGCAGTATAGAGAATCATGTCCGTCTTATCCGCGGCGCCTATAAATATCACGAATTTCATGCTTCATTCCCCCTCTGGCGACACGGAGTCAGATACCGATTGTCTATAGATCTCCTCTTCCTTCTTACCGGCTGGTGCATCACCTGATGGCACTACACTTGGGCCATTTGGCAATGGCGTCGTTCCCTCTTGTGGTTTGTTTTCAGCCGGTTGCTGAGGGATTGTTTGATTTTGGTTCGTTGTAGGTGGCGATACAGTTGGTTCGGTAATCATTTCATTGCTAGCAGGCTGCTGATTGTTCGATTCTGATCTTTGGTCTGCAGCCGCCCTTGCACTTGCTATTTTTTGCTTCGCTTCAGCTGACATTTCTGCAAGATCCTTTTCCAGCACCATACGTGCATTTCTGCTCAGTTCAGATTCAGCAATTCTGAGTAGATTCGGATCGGTGAGAATTAAGCTTAATACTTTCAAATTAACCGGATAATTGATAACTGGCTTTTCTTGCATATAAGGATCCACGTACGCCAGGGCGTAAATTTTTGCGTCATTGATGAAGGCGTCAACGATGGCACTCGACATTGTCAAGATTTCTTGTTCATTAACGTCCAGCCATACTGTTCCATTCTGAAGGTCTTTAACCTTTTTTTTCGCTAAAACGATATAGTCTTGCCCGGTCGGGAAATTAATCCGCACATCAATAAAGTCATCTTTTTTCAATTTCGTTGGAAGTGAAATCATGGTGTATTCAGCATTTCTTACATCCCTTGGTGTAATGCCTTCGTCGAAAAGCATCGAAGGTAACACCATGCCATTTTTGCTTATATCGATTTTGGTAATTTTACCTTTCAAATCTTCTGAATCTACGATGACGTTTTCGGGAACTTGATCGACGGGTAATTCGCCAATCGTGAAAAGCTCTGGCGTTAATTTCTCGCCAGCTTTAATGTCTTGATTCGCGAGAAGCACCTTTTTTTTCTGCTTCATTTGTTCCTGCTTATATTTCTCTGCTTCTTTCAACCGAGCTTCGTAATCCAAGCGAATACTCTGTTTTTCTTTCACGAATTGCGTATATCCATAGATTCCAAGTGTACAAGATATAAGAGCCGTAACGAGTACACCAACCAGGCCGGCATATATTAAATTTTTCGTTCTCTGCCTAATAACTGACATATAACTTCCTCGCCTTCATTGATTATCAGCGTTCCTGAAAAATTGCTTGCATCTTCTTTTTGAGTAGGGACAGTTTCCGATGCTGATTGAGCTTCAGCAGATCCTCCAATGCTGAATCGACTTCTTTGCTCTCGACGAACGGATCGGGATGAAACGGCAATGAGTGTATTTTTCGTTTCGGCAACTTCTTTTTGATGTCTCCGATGACTTGCTTATTTGCCATAGGGACGCACAATTTCCATTTGCTTTGGTCTTGGTGTATTTGCTCGCGATAAAATCGATAAATATCTTTTTGTTTCCATTCACTACCGGATCCGACGATGATTTGAATGTTTGCCCTCAAAAATTCGTTGTACCACGCTGTCGTTTCGTACGAACCGAGATCAAGGATGATATAGGCGTAGTTACCGGTTAGTAACTGCACCATATTTAACTCTTGAACGGTTTTTATATATTTCACGCCATGAATATTGAATGACGGGTTGCGAAGCATTTTTTTGTTTTCAACGCCTTCGTAGGCGCACTCAATCTCAATAAAATCTTCAGAATCGTTTGCTTCAACCAATGCAACTTGTCGCCACTCACGTAATTTGACGTGAGAAAGGCGATTTTTTGTTATGTATGTTGGCGGAGGAAATAAACCGTTGGTTGTCGTAAGTAGATGGGAGTTGAGACGACAATCATCAGGAGGATGCAATCTTCGCAGAAAACGCAAATAGGAAGACCCTCAGGTTGGCGCCCAAGTCTTCCTATTTGCCCTGCGAATAAATCGCTATGTCTATCGTAACGGATTGGAATTTGGATGTAAAGCGGTATCTTCAGTCCTGCTCTGACGGCATTCCCGAAGCAGACCGGCCGCGTGTGTGTCCGCACTGCTCCGAAACCGTGATGTTGCATCGGCACGGCCGGTTTTTCCGATGTGTCTTTACTCTCACGGAACGTTTCGTCATTCCCATTTTTCGTTTTCGTTGCCCCCAATGTTCCAGAACGACGAGCGTATTGCCGGCGTTCCTTCTGCCTAAGCAGCAAACGGCGGTCGACATCCAGGAAGAGGTCGTCCGGGGAGAGACCCATGGCGCTTCACGTATAACCATGGCGCAGCAATCCGCCGCCTGGCCCGGCGGTCCGTGGTCCGTACGCACGATCCGGCGGTGGTGCCGCCGCTGGAAGGACATGCTTTCCAAGCTGGAAGATCGGTTGGCTGCGTGGCTTCTTTCCCGGCACCCGCAGGTGGCGTTGCCTCGTGGGCGGGGAGCCGGCTGGTCTTTGTGGTTCGCCTGCTGGGAACGGCTTCGGACATCGGCTCAGGAGGGGTCGCTGCTGCATCGGCTGAACCGATGGGCACGGCCATTGTCGGTGACGGTGCCCGGTTGATGATCCCACAAACGTTGGCTGTCGATGAAAGCCCGGGGGAGCGGCGACAATGGAGGCTGGGGAGATTCCCCGAATCCATATTCCGAGGAGGGTTCTGCCGATGGAACATCCCGAAAGCATCGCCGCTGCCCGGTATGCACTGATTGCGCCGATCGTCAGCCGGCAAACTCCGCTGGCGCCCGGAGAAATGAAGGCGCTGCTGCAGGAGGCGTCCCGCTGCGTCTATGAAGTCCCCGGCGGACGCTCGCGCACCGTGAGCATTCGGACGCTGGAGCGCTGGGTAGAGGCGTATCGCAAGGGCGGCTGGGATGCGCTGAAGCCGCGCGTCCGCAGTTCCAAGGGGCGTTTGCGCATGGACGGGGCCGTGCTGGAGAAGGCCAAACAATTGAGACGTGAAAGGCCCGAACGGAGCGTCGAACAAATCATCTTTCTGCTCGAGGAAGGCGCACTGGTCCCGCCGGGAACGGTTGCACCCAGCACACTGGCGCGCCACCTTCGCCAGGCCGGTCTCAGCCGCCGCAGCGTCATGAAAGAAAACGCGGCATCCGGCCACCGCCGCTTCGAAGCGGAGGATATTCTGGTTCTGGTACAGGCGGACTTCAAGCATTTCGTCTACCTGCCTGACCCGAGGAACCCGAAGAAACGGAGAAAGACGATCTTGTGCCTCGTTCTCGACGATTACAGCCGGTATATCCTGCATGCCCAGTTTTACTTCGACGAGAAGCTGCCGCGGCTGGAAGATTGCCTGAAGAAAGCGATCCTGCGCTGCGGCGTTCCGGAAATGCTGTACGTGGACAATGGAGCGGCGTTTTCGTCCCAGCACCTGACCCGCATCTGCGGGAAGCTGGGGATCGACCTGCGTCATACGCGCCCTTTCCAGCCCCGTGGACGCGGGAAAATTGAGAGGAGCTTTCAGTTCATCGACACGAGTTTCCTTCCCGAAGTGTACGCGCGCATCGAGGCGGGCCAATTGACGACGCTGGAGGAGCTGAACGACGCGCTTTGGGCGTGGATCGACGGCTATTACCACCAGCGGGTGCATGGCGGAACGAAAGAAACCCCTCAGGCCCGTTGGAACGGCAGTTCGCGCCGGCCGAGGCGGGTGTCGCTCGCCGAATTGAACGAGATCTTTCTGTGGGAAGAAACACGCAAGGTGGATGCGACCGGCTGTGTCCGCCTCCTGGGCAATACGTATGAAGTGGACGGCGATCTCGGCAGCCGGCAGGTGACGCTGCGTTACGATCCGTACGACCTGCGGGAGATTCAGGTCTGGTTCGAAGGCGTTCGCCGCGGCAATGCCAAGCCGGTCGAACTGCGGCGTTACCGCGACCGCCGGGTCCCCGCCGACGAGGTCGCGCCGGCAGAAGAAGCGGACGTGCAGCTCTCCTTTCTCGATTTGGCGGAACAGAAACGAAAAGCACAGTGGAAGGAAGAAGAAATCCGCTATGCGTGCACCACCATGGGAGGTGAGAAGCGGTGAGCACGGCGATCCGGCCCTTTACGCGCATGCTGGATATGGTGGACTGTTTTTCGTTTCGCGGTCATGAAGAGGCGTTCGCCCGACTGAGCGTGGCTGTGGCACAGCGTCAGCTCGGAGTGCTGACCGGTGAGGTGGGCAGCGGCAAATCTGCCCTGATCCGTCGGTTGTTCCGCTCGCTCGATCCAATGATGACACTGCCGGTGTACCTGAGCCAGTCCAACCTCAAACCGCGTGATTTTTACAGCGAATTGCTGAGGCAGGTCGGCGAAGTGCCGCCCTACTCGCTGCCGAAAGCCAAGCGGCTGTGGGAAGAGGTTCTTCAGCAACGGGAAGCCCAGGGGGAGCGTTCGCTGCTTGTGGTTGTGGACGAAGCTCACGAGATGAGTGAAGAAATGCTGCTCGAACTTCGCTTTGCTATGGGGGCCCAGATGGACGCGCGCTCCTACTTTCCGATCATCCTGTCGGGACAACCGGAACTGCGGAAGAAGCTGCGCCTGAAGAAGTTCGAGGCAATTGCACAGCGGATCGGCATGCAGTACCATCTGACCGGGATGACGCGCGAGGAAGCCGGCGCCTACATCAAGCATCACATGAGGACGGCCGGTTTGGAGCGTCCGGTATTCTCAGAAAGCGCCGTGCAGATGATCCATGCGGCAAGCCAAGGACTTCCTCGTGTGATCAATCTGATTTGCACCCATGCATTGTATGATGCAGAAGGGAAAGGGCATGAGGTTGTCGAAGAAGCACACATTGGCCGCGTGTTGGCGGATTTGGACAAGCAGCGTGGAGCGGCAGGCTAACCTGCCGCTTTCACATTTCCGGTTGATGATTGGCGACCCAATTCTCATATGGGTGACGTGGCTGACGTACAAACGATCACGTCATTGTCGGTGGTTGTTCCACCGTCAAATTACGTGATCGGCAACAGCAACTGAGTACCCCTGACGCGCCAAATGATTAGCAATTAGAATGGATGTATGAGTACATCCGACTCCACGATTCACTCCCGTTACCGCAATTACCGCAGTAATTCCAGCGAAACGGTCCCGTGTTCTTCTTTTAATGTTTCTTTCGATGACTGGGTCGAGGTCCAAGTCCAATTCATCCGTTTGTACGATATTGATTGCTGCCTTTTTTTTCTCACGAATTTCATTTTTTTTGTTTTCAATTAAGTCGAAGAATCTGCTCCCTGTGGTACTGAGTTGCCTGCCCAATTCCTTGGCGGCACTCCCGATCATAGCTCCGTACCCTGGACCTGATTTCACCTTGTCTGCCGGGTCGTCATCTGCATGATCTGTCTGCCGATCTTCGATGTCGCCCTCATTTGACAAACTGTCTGTACTTTGCCTATGCGTTTCTTCCGGCTGCTCCTCAGAGCCGCTATGTGCTTGAGGCCGATAAGGAGTTGTGACACCCGTTAACCGCGCTTCAACAAGCCCTGGCTCCAAGTCCATGTAATTAATGCAATTGATCCCGTCATTTGTTAAGTTCTGTATAAAGTCATCCTCATCCCGATAATAAATAAACATTATGGTCGTCGCAGGACGATCCTCTCGTATTCGCCGAATCAGTTTTTGGAATGATTCTTCAGATTGAATAATGGATTCCATAAAAATGACCACATTCGCTTCGACTGATTCCCATTGAGGGATAAAAAAGTCTAACGAATCAATGGTTCTTATAATTCGGCCATATTCCGATAGTTCGTCTGCGAGCCACTCTGTTTCATCGCGATCGGGTGTCGCCAAAAAAATGCGATTCATATTCTCACCTTTTTTCAACATCATCCTTGCTAATTAATTTATATATCAATATATTGATTTATTAATATGAAGCAACATTACTGCAAGTCGTAGTACGTTTTTTGTCCGTCTTGAAAGACGAAGAATCCTTGGGTCAATTTTACTTCCTTATTGTACAGCTCCTCATCCGTCACATACCAGACATAACCCGAAGCACCTTCTTGTTCCATTACCTTGTTTGCCAATTCAGCCTTTTCTCCGGTCGATACGAGAATAACTAGTATCGCCCCCTTCTCCACCGTTCCCAAATAGGTCTTATAAAACTGTGCTTGGTATCGAAGGGTTTTTAACCATTTCTCGTCTTCACGATGCACGACGAGATAAAACGTCATTTCTTTTCCTTTTGGGTTTCGCAGAACGTATTTCGCAGTTGGAATTTGCTGTTCTTCTTTCATCGTTAAAATTGGATGAAATTCAAAGTGAACCATGTTGAAGTTTTCTCTGAGATGTATGTAAAGTTCATTTGTCACGATGTATTTCATCCGAAAAAGCATTGTTGTTGGCTTCGGCATCCTGGGATCTCGATGACCGAGAACCATGCCGAATCGATATTTCAGGATATCCGCTCCACTTGCTCCCAGTTCGTAATAACTGGGCCTGTTTTCGCGCGGACTGGAATAGCTCGTCCATTGCAGTTTCCGTATAAGGCCGTGTTTCATCATCTTTCGTACCCGGTTTCTCGCAGTTTGCTCTCTTTCAGTATCCGGGAAAAACAGCCTTGTGATTTGTGAGAGCGTTAGCCATCGGTGTACAAAGATAAATTTTACGATTTCAATATCCCGTTCCGTTATCCAACCTTGCTCGATTTTTTTTTGAATGTAGTAGAAATCGTGACGAGTTAGCGGGTCCATTTTCGTGATATATGCATATGGGTCATCGAAAAAAGGCTTTTCTTTCACCCCTGAGTTTTGCTCTGGCTTAATTAATGGCGATACGTGAAATTCCATCTTCTTTCCCCCTAGCAAATTTCGTGAGGGAAATGGACGATTTTACTCCTGATGCGTCTCCCCTTCTGATCGATATGCTTAATACGTACCGTAACGGTTTGTCCTATACGCAAACCACCCACGGGTACTTTGTTCGGAAACCACGCCAGAGATTCGACAGCCGGTTTCAATTTCACGAATACCCCTACATTTTCGACAATCCCCGTGATAATCCCTGAGTAAAAATCCCCGACTCCAAAATCCTCGTGTATTCTCTCCCACGGGTCTTCGAGCAGTTCTTTTCGTGATACTCTTACCTGCTTCTTCTCGCGGTCAATCTTGGTAATTTTAACCGTCAATTCGGTGCCGAGAGGAACCAGGTTTCTGCCGGACGGAGTCCAATCGTACTCGTAGTCCTGGATCGGAAGAACACAAGTAACGCCTTTAATTAAAAGGTAGAGGCGTTCATCTTCAAATCCGGATACGATACCAGTACAAACATGGTCAACGTCGGCCGTTTCCCAAAATTCCTCTTGAAGTTCGTCGAGCGCCTGTACTCGGGAAAGCAATACTACTCCTTTTTCTTCATCAAATACCTTGTACACTTTCGGATCCAGTCCGAGTTTTTGTACATCCAACACCATGAAATCAATTTTGTGGTCAATAAATCCGACCAAGGAACGATATTTTCTCCGGTCGAATTGATCTTCATAAATCAGACCCTTTAAGCCATTGTTCAGTTTAACAATGGCGCACTGCATCTTTTTTCCGTGCGGTTCGTGAGTTTCTACTCCAATAACTACCCCTTGATGAATTTGCTTGCGTCGTAGCGATGTTTTGTACTCTTGCATCGGATTGACCAGTTGTTGCATCAATGCATCGTTCATGTGAGTTCCTCCTTTATTTTGAGGTATAAATTGTAATGGTTTCTATTAGCTACCTTGCTGTATCCAATAAGATCAACTTCCCCGAATTTCTTATCAATAACCTTAATGCTTTTTCCTTTGAAATATTCGGTGACGTCAATCTCATCCAATTCCGTTCTCCATTCGATGCGATAGATACCGGCTCTTGTTGGAGTCACCCCCGATAAATCAACGCGGATGTTGATTTCTCTGTTGGTTAACTCATCTGTCCCAATTTCCATTTCATTAATTATTTTTTGTACTACGAGATTCCGTGCTGACCACTCTCTCAGGAGGCGTGGTTTCGTTTTTCGCATATAGTCCACAATGATGAACAATGGAACTTCGTCATATATGAAAAGACATGTTTGGTAAAAGGTCTCGACGTTGTCCACGCTGCATGAAGGATGGGTAAGGATGAATTCCAGTTCCTTTATGAGTTGGTCATTCATCGGAAACTCCTTTCGTATAAATTCGCAATCCAATTCAAATAATTAAATAATATATATATCAATATATTACTATACCACCATAGAAAAAAGAAGAGGGTTATTTTATTCTATTCAGATGTCGTGGCCGTTGTTTTCTTTGACTCCAAGTCCCATTTTGAATTGAATTACTGGATCGACCATTGCTTACCAACTTGATACATACAATCGGCTTACCCTCACGATCCAATTTTGTGTCAATTCCGTAGGTGAAGTTTTCGTAGAAAATCGTGCAGTCTTCGTCGTAAACTTCTCCCTCTTTTACTTGTTCTGCGAGGTAGCCGAGTATCTCTTTTCCGTATATCGTTTCGCCGTCCGTCTCGGCCTCCGGGTGGTTAAATAACTCAGAAAGTCCTTTTGTTCGAAATTTTGCCGGCTTGCCGGTGAATGGGTTTATTATGGTGACAATTTTTACATCTTCAATTTTAGGAAAAACAATGTGTGCGAAGCCATCTTCGCGCACTTCGAAGCGGAAGATTTTTCCGTTGAACGACCATGTCTCGTTAATATCAAACTCTAATTTGAATACTTTGTCGAGCAAGGCGTAAAAAAGTGTTTCATAATCATCGATTTCCTCTTCCAAAATGAAATCCGGAATGCCATAATAATAAAGTCCACGGGTTTTGACGTTCAAAATATTTCCCTCTAAATCAGTTGTCACGATAGGATACAATGACGGGTCGTAAAATTGATACATGAATCGGCTACCTCCTTTCCATCTTTTTTACAGTAATTATATAACGGATTTTTAATTTTTCAAAATAGATCGAAATCATCTATCAATCGTACCATCATTTGCCTTTTGCCTTTGTTGACTATATAATATTTTGATTAAATTATTGTTTATTGTATATGTCAATTAAGTAATAGATATGATAATATAGTGATTAGTGAAATCGAAAGGTACGGTGATTTATCAAATGGTTGATTTTGAGTTTAATTCCCAACTTTACCCCTACTTGAAAGAAATGATTATGAACTTACCCAACGCTCCTAAGCTTGTTATGCAAGCCTTATCTAAGAAGGATTATAATAAAGAGGATCTTTCTCTCCGAAGTGGTGTTAGACGTGGTGAACTCAATTTTGCACTATGTTGGATTGAGGCATTAGGATTTGTTTACTACACTACAAGCGGAAGACAAAAACTCTATAGTCTTACCCCACTCGGTAAAAAAGTATATGAAGAATTCAACGATCTTTTTCACACGCTTAAAGAGGAACCAAAGGATTAAAAAATAAAGGGAATAGTTTTACACACTATTCCCTTTATTTTTACGTTTTTCTTCGGCCTTGTTTTTTATTTCTTCTGCAAACTTCAGGGCAGTATTGTCGATCATTGCTGGACGAAAATTTATAGAAGATTTTTTCTCAAGATCCTCCCTTTCTTCGGTTTTTGTATCAATATCTGTTGTATTTGGTATTTCCTCATCATCACTATCCCAAGCCGAATTTCTGATCGTTGCCTTGTGTTGCTTTTCCTCGGTTGTCTCCCTCATTTCACTTTCTTCGATAGAGTCATTAACACTTTCAGGTTCGTTCTCATCGCTAGTAGTCCTTTCTGCTGTCTTTCGTTGCAAAGCGTTTTCCTTTATCTGTTCCTCTTTCAAATCCTTATCCGTTTGTGTCTCCTGTTCATTCCCTTCCCTATTCGAAGTGTCATCTTCATCTTCATCATTATGTTCATTTAGAGGGGCAAACAACTCTTTGGGAAGAGGGTATATTAATCCAATTACCGGATCCAATCGTACATTGTTTTGCACCCCACGGAACAAACATTCTCCTGGTTCACCTGTCACGGGATTAAATCCCTTGAGACTTTGAATAACTTTTGGCATTACAATATATCTTTTTTCTTCCTTGATGTTTGTCTTAAAGCCCGTTGTGGACATTTCATCGGTGCCGCTACTTTTCCCGACCTGGTATTCTTCGCCGATCATATCTGCATAGTATTCTGCGTCTTCGGGGTCAAGGCCGGCTAAAATAAACTTTTGAACAGCATTCTGCTTCACCATCGAGCCGAGTCGTTTGCTTACGTCATCCAGCTGCACATTTCCTTGATGAATAACATTTACAAACATTTCAAATTCACGTGCCATCTCCATAAATGTCGAAAATTCTTCATCGGCAAACATTTCAATTTCATCGACAGTCAATTGATGTGGCCGTACCTTTTCTTTCAGGTTTCTCCTGAATGTGCTTGCTCGTAATAGGTTCAGATAAAGTCTCCCGACTGTATATGTCAAGGTTTGCAATGTCCCATATGCGCCATTTACAAGCACTATCTCGCCATTCCGCAGAACGTCGTCAATGTTGAATGTTGACTTTCTGCAAAATATTCGCTGTATATATTTGTTCGAAGTAAGCTCTGTCAGGTAGTCGTAAAGATTGGAGTATGTCTGCATAGCATGTTCTTGCATTTTTTGGCTGCCGGCCATATTTCTTGTGTACTCCAATAGAAGCGGGACCTGATTTTCGCGACCTCTTAGTTCGGATAAAATTTCTGCTCGGAAATCATCGTGCATTGGCTGGATTAATCGGTCCAACTCATTGTAAGTGCATTCGTTCCCGTAAACCATTTTCAATGCTTTGATGCCGACCCGAAGTAATTGTGTGCTCCGGCTCTTGAAGTATTGCACAGCATCTGGACCGAGATATGCGTGGTACGCGGAGACGTTAGCTTCTATCATCGGTTCGATGTCTAATCCTTCGGGCACATCAAAGGGATTCAGGCAATCTGTCAACTCATATTCCGGGTCAAGGCGGTAATAGTTTCGTCCTGTCCGTTCCATAAAATTCGCCAATCGATTGATAAGGCTGCCCTTTGGTTCAATGATGGTGCTGCCTATATAATCGTTTAGGAGATCCTGGACAATAAGGGTTGTTGCCAATAATGTTTTTCCCGATCCTGTTCCCCCTATGATTTGACCATGCTGTGCGCGGTCGTTGCGATTCAAAACCATGAGTTGGCTTTGCCGATTCTTTGTCGGCACTGTATGGAACAGTTCAAGTTTACATTCCTCCGAGTAGTATCTAAGATGACTGAGGCAGCCTTTTTTGCTCAAATCTATTCCGTCGATTTTGCTTATTTCATCGTGAGATATTTGGGTTTTGCCCGTATCATCTATTACTTTTGCTATAACCTGTTTTTTAGATTCTTCCTGGGACTCAGATTGCTCTACAATTTTCGTTAGCCTATTAAAAACGGTCGCTTTGACACCAATATGCAACGTGTAATATAGCGTCAGATATACTGTGCCAATCAAAAGAATAGCCGTGATAATAAGAGCATTTCTTGTACCGGTATAGTGCATAATGATCTGACCTAAAGCCAGTATGCTAAAAGCATTCAAAAATGTTTGGATCACTGGTTTCGCATATGTATTTTTGAATAAAGCGGGGCATGAGTAAATGATGTGTCCGAGGAAGCACGGAAACAATAGTGGTATCGCACGATAGAAAACAGGTCCCGAAATCCCGTAAATTTGATCTTGGTACTTCCCTACCAGCCATAAAAAGATTAGAACCAGGAAGAACAAAAGCGAGAATGCTTGGAGGTTCCAAATCGTCTTCTTGTTGGCAGGATCCATCGAAAATCGTCTAATGGAAATAAAGGTATTCTTTAATACAAAAGCCATCATATGTCCAATTCCTGCTAATAATGCACCTAATAGCATTCCGATAAACCTCAATTGCCACGCCCCCAATTACACTCATATATTGATTAATTAATATATTATAATACATCTTTTACTTTGTCATGAGTGAAAAAAAGCAACCCATCCTTCCCCTCTCGGATTAGACGGTTGCTTTGGCGCTCAAGAAAATATGCGTTTCCAGAAACTCTTTTTCTTTTTTTCTTTGCCTATCGTTGAAAACCAATATCTGATTTCAAAGCTAAGGTCAGGATGTTCAGTGGTAATTTTGTTCAACTGCTCACGAATGATATCTCGTTCATTGTCACTTTTTGCATTTTCATATGCTTCAAAGAGGTCAATAATTTTTTCCTTAACTTTCCGTATATGCAATTCCCGTTCGTCCTGCTTGAATTTATTTAGACGATCCTCCGCAGCGGTTCGGTACATTTGAATAAAGAATCTCTGTTCTGGGTTCCCCGACTCTAATTCAGCAAAACGGGCCATTAACAATTGTTTTTCATCTATCGATGTTTCAGGTCCTGTAATTTTATCGTATAATTCTAAAACTTCTTTTTTTACTTCTTCTTGGTGGCTTGGCATCAATGCCTTTTGAGCAGCCAATGTAGCTTTTTCTTCTACGGCTGCGAAAAATTCACCGGATACAATGAGTTGATGAAACTTTTCAAACTGCTCCATCTTTTTCATAATTTGAAAGAGCAGATCGTTTGATTCACTTGATCTAGCGTTTTCGGAAGATGTGATTTTAGTCGTTCCTCCGTAAATTAACTCTTTCAGTTCTGGAATCGTGTATTCCGATCCTTCTCCTGTTAAACCGTGTATCATTTTCAATTTGAAAACTGATATATAATTGTGTTTATATACCTTAGCGTTACCCTCCCCCATCTGAATGGGTTTTACGTAATCAATTAACTCCCGACGCTTATTTTTAATTACATAATCGTGTGTTTCGCATATCTCTGCAACTTGGCTTGATGTATAAAGGGCATTTTTATCCATAGAGAGTATCTTATCGGTGAAAAGACGATCAAGCCAGCCGCGCTTTTTGTAGATTTCGTAAAGTACCGATTTGCCGTCAAACGCTTCTATTAAGAGTTCCCTCATTTCTTCCTTGCGGGCCTCTTCTATTTCCTCCCGTGTCAACAACTCCGCCGCGTCATCATGCATATAACTTCACCCCTCTCGTTATTCACTCTTATTCTGCTCTATACGACTATTTTACTAGATTGAGGGGCGAATAAACAGTGTTTATCCGTATTTATTCGGATAAATTTTATATTCGAATGAATTCGTTAAATTTCGTATATATTCGTTTATATGCGTATATATCCGTACTAAATTCTAAGTGAATAAGTGTGGATATAAATTATGTTATACGGACTTTCGAATAAGCTGCCCTTATTCTTACTTATTCACCTAGATAATTATTCGTAATATTTCGTATATATTCGTTTATATGCGTATATATCCGTACATAATTCTGAGTGAATAAGTATGGATATAAACATGTTATACGGGTGCAGCTCTTATTCTTACTTATTCACCCGGATAATTATTCGAATAAATTCGTGTAAACGCGATGGCTCCGGTTTATTTATATGAATGAAATATTACCTACGGTATAATGTCGGTTATATTTCAATCGATCCGATCGTGGGGAGGGGCATGATTTCTATTTAACCTCAATTATACCTTTGGTTATATGTTAGTATAATGGTGGTTTAATATCAGTAATATTTCAACGCTTCCCGAACGCACAGACCCCTCAAATTATAGGATATGTCACTTTTTAAGGGACTGACTAGTTCCTGGCGCAGCCGATACAACGGCTGGGTGCACTACGGCGACGTCATCATGGGTTGTCAACCGCATGCAGTTTCAGAAGAGCCACGCTTCGTCCTCGTCTGGTCCGTTCGAACCCGTGCGGGCGACAGCGCCGAGACCTTATCCAGTAGCCGAAATGCTCCGGGGCAAGGGGTTGCCCGCACTATGGCCGTCTGGATCCTGAAAGCGCAGGCCAGGCTTATACGCCGGGGGGTGCTCAATTCCAGCGCAGTTTGAGGCCCGGACTCAGGACGGACGGCGATCGGATAGCCACCGTGCGACTGCAACGCATTTCCGGGCTTCGCCCGCTCCGCCAGAGGGGGCCGGCTAACACGGATGCAGGACTGCTCCAGGACAGCGCTGCGATGCGAGCACACCGACGACTGTGGTGGCCACCATGCACCTGTAGCGCAGCTCGTGAGTTACGTTCTGCCGTCCGCCGTGAAAAATAACGTTGACTGCTTCCGGGCTGTCCGATTAGTAACGTTCGCTATGCGGGACGCGAAACGAAAGGCTGGAATGTGCTGAAGTTGCATGAGTCGGCACGTAGCCGTTCCGGGTGTATACCGGTGTAATCGCCCCCATGAGGGTGCAACACTACTCCGGGGTTTGCTCGCGGCCGACGCAGCGGTCTGAGTACGAAGGCGACGGCAACTAAGTCTCTCCAGCATGCAGGACTGCTCCGGGTTCGCCCGCGATCCGCGGGCAGCGCTTCGGCCGGTCCGAGCGCATACGGGCAGCCACAAAATTGGCCAGCATGTTGTGCAAACCTCGTCAAATTCCCATCAAACGGCCTTTTCTTTATGTTTTGGGGTGATTATCGTGGAATTCTCAACAAATAACCATACACCTGAACAGGACACCGGTGCGTAGCCCTCTTAATGAGCACTCACAGGGAGGACGTTAAATTTTGTCCAGCTTACTGAGAAATCGATATGAGTCAGAAAAAAAGTGGCAAATGTCCTTTAAGGCACTTGCCACTTTTTCTAATTCAATTCATAAACGATTGAATGACGTCTGATCCAAACTTTTTGCCTGCTCTTCTTTTCCTGACTTGATTTTCGTTCGAAGGGCTTTTTATTTCTTCCTCATTTGAGTTTGTATCTAATGAAGCAGGAGTGGATTGTACATCCGAAATATTGGATTGACCGTCATTGTTGTGCGCGAATGTTTCATGATCGACTGTTGTTTGCTGCAATGGAGGGGGGTTATGACCCTGTTGCAATTTGTCATTCGCAGATGGCGGCTCTTGATAATGCTGTTTCTCGACATTCGTTTGCATTAGTTGAGCTTTGATTGTTTCAATTGTTCGGATCCGCGGAACAAACAATTGCAGGTTGCGCAATCCGTTTTCTGCAATTTCCTTTTGGATAAGATAACGGATTGAATCGCTATACATCGTTTGTTTGTTTATCCAGTCGATAACCAACTGTTCTTCGTCTTCCCGCAATTTCAATACGATAGCTTTACCTGGTTTCGCTTCAGTTGCCATCGGTGGAAATTTCACCCCCTGAAATCTAATTATCTTTGTTGCATTAAAGAGGGTGGGCCTTATTGTTTTGTAGCCGCAGCTTGTTTTGAAGTCTCTTTCAGCGCTTTATAAATATCGCTTC
The DNA here is from genome assembly GCF_000227705.2 of Thermobacillus composti KWC4. Taxonomy (GTDB): domain Bacteria; phylum Bacillota; class Bacilli; order Paenibacillales; family Paenibacillaceae; genus Thermobacillus; species Thermobacillus xylanilyticus. Next base: position 41,195 of record NC_019898.1, on the reverse strand, counting down.
GAACAAAGTAATCAAGCCCCTCAGCATTCAATGTCACGGCATATTCCGCGGGGACATAAAGGAGTTGAATTCGAACTTTATCGCACAGCTCTTTCAATTTCGGATATAATTGCTCTCTCATAAGAATACTTCCGCCACCATATACAGCAACGATATCGATTTCATTTGCACCGATAGCAAGTATGCGGTCGTTGATATGTTTCAAAATTTGCTCTACTTGATTAGCGCAATGCGGACGAAATGCCTGCAACGCCTCGCTAAGAAATTTGTGCTTTCGATTGCTAAACTGGCTTTTCAGAATTTCGCTGTACTGCTGCCTGGACAGTGAGTTAAAAGCGCCTGGGACGAGAGCTATTAGATCGTTGATAGAGTCAGTGATTGCATGTCCGACGCCATGATTGATTCCATCGCTGAGATCCTTGTCCACGGCATCGCCGCGTGTAAAGGGCGTATCCGTCGTTCCGTCACCGGAATCCACGTGGAGAATGTTTTTACCCTCCAAGTAACTGCCATCCGCCTGATCAATTCCATATGTTTTGGCAAACTCTCCAAACAATAAGGTTTCATTGCTGTCTGATGTGCTATATGACGTTGTTCTCCAATTCCCCTCGGAATCTACCTGCAAGGCAAAAATCGGGGGGGTGCCTTCGGGCAAAATATGTACATATTCGAACTCAACCTTAATGTCTACTTGCTTGGTTATGCCCAAATGAACGGTAATTTTGTGAGGGCCCTTCATAAAGCGTTCCTTCATTACTCTCACGTTTTCGGGTGTGTGTTGTCGGACGGGAAGAGCCGCGGCCATATCAACTTTTACTGAAATTTGATCAGGGATTGACCCTTTTTCAGCTGCTCTCTCAACAGCTCTAGCGGCTATTACGGCAAGCGTGTTGATGTACGGCACGGATTGATCTGCTTTGGAGTTGTTCCCTTTGACATAAAGGTTTGTCACGTTTTCTCCGTGTGTTTTAAGAGCATGTCGGCCAATCAGGTACAGGCCCGTTGGTATCCCTGCAGGAGATACGATCGATACTGCCAGATTGTCATAAATGTTTTTCAAATTCTTCTGAACGTCGATGTCGTCATCCGTCCAGGGAACCATACCAGCTGAAGCATAGACATTTGGTTGACGAATCAGTTTTCCATCCACATAAATGTCGTGCTCACTGTTTCCGATGTCATTTCCGACCAAAAAATGCATTTTCATCTCCCGATTCAACCTCCATATTAGTTTAAGGTTTAATGCTAAGTAGATTGTATATCCAAATTCTACCCTTAGTCAACTCATGGTCTACTTTAATTCATCCTTTGGTATAATTTCGGTTTACCATTATTCGACCACTTTCGACCTGAATTAATGTCGTAAAAACGAAGAGCACCAGTTCTATTCGGATTAATCCGGATAAATATCGTTCAACATGGCTATGTTCATCTTTACTCTTTCTTTTGATCTTGCGCATCTCGTTGAACTATCTTTAAGTCTTGTATTACTATTTAGGTGATGGGCAAATTGGCTATCGTTTCCACCAATCTCAACAGGTAAGGGGGGGCTTATTTTTTTGGGCATTAAGTTCATTCATTTGATGTTTGAGTGAGTGTCTATTGCAGTTTTATACGTTCGTACATTGGTTTTTACATCGGCTTATACTTTGGTTATTCATCAGTCTTTCTATCGGTTTGTTTATTGCATAGTGCATTGAGATCGGTGAAATCGCCTTTACTGCCCATTTCCCACGTTATTCCTGGTGTTTTTCGCAAATGAATATCACGACTAACACCCTAAACGGGTACTTCAACCCTCGGCCCACTCATGGGCCTAGAAAGGAGCTGATAACAATGTCGGATTCGCTGGGTTTTGATCGGGCGGACCAGGATAGCGAAGAGTCCGGGAAGCGGAAGCGCCGATCCTCCTCGGATTTAACGTTGGGGGAGACAATCGACATCTTGACGGACAGGGAATGGATGCTGCTTGTGGACTTGTACAAGTGCAGATGTATGCCACAGTCTGCAGCGGTGAACTACTATTTTCTGGACCGGCCAAGTGACTATTACGAGGAATACGATGGGGCAGGGGAGGAGATGCGCAAAATCTTGGATGAGAAAAACCGTAAGAGGGCGGTTGTAAAAGCGCGGCGGACATTCGCACGACTAAAACAGCGAGGCTTGATTGAAACTTCATCCTTGCTCCCAAACGAAATGGACAAACCCGCACATAAACGTAAACGCCTGACGGGGGAAACGTGGTACTATCTTTCCACCCGCGGCATCCGGATTGTGGAGTACCGTTTGTCCGTTCCGGAGGAGGAGAGGATCTCCAAAAACGAATTGGACATGGAGCGGGCAAGAAGGGATCACATATGGGAACTTGCAAAATTGTATCTTGAGTTACGCCATCATTACTTCCGCGATCTCTCCTATAAGTTTGGAGTGGATTGGGACTGGTATCCTTCAATGACACTTACAAGCGACAATGGGGCTTTATCCGTTAGACCCGACGCAATTTTCCGTATCAGTGAGACGTTGATTTACATTGAGTTGGACCGATCTACCGAACCGGTGCAAAGATCGCCTTTTTATTCCAATCAGGTTTCAATTGAAAGGAAACTGGAGCGATATAGGGACGTTATCAAACTATGTACGAATCCCACAAAGAGAAACGGTTATATCGCCTTTGTTGTTCCTGATGCTATTCATGATACACGTCTCATCAATATTTCTGCTGCTGCTGAACGTGTATTTGGTAGTAGAGACAAAGTAATAACAGGAAGGAGCATTACCGATGTCTTTGAAACGTTTTCCGAAATCTATTCAAGGAGAAATCTATCTTAATAAATGCTTGAAGGTTGAGCGGGGCATGAAGGGAGCAGGTTTTTTTATTTTTGAATAGTGATATATTAATTAATATTTTGTTATGTTATTATATTGATTAACTAATATACCGATATTCTTTGAGGGGAGGTGATTGGGTGAGCAAAAACAAAAAAGTGGCGTTGGCCAGTGTAGGCGTATTGCTTGCATTGATTTTGTCTGTCATTTTGATTCGAAGTCCGGCCGAAAAACAGAACCCCACACCTGATCCACCACCGGTATCAACGCAATTTCAACAGCAACAATCGCCGGTAAATGAACCAGGGAAGGAGTATGACGAGACACATCAAAAAGTCGGCCAGATCATTGATGACGCAACTGCGGCGATAGCAGAAAGGGCGCCCGGATGGTGGGACAAAATCGAGCGCTTCTGGAACTGGTTTACCGGTTTCAGCACGTATCACGCAATTATTCTGGCTCTCGTAGCATTCTTCATCATTGGCATTATCTTCAATGACAAAAACAAAAATCATCAACGCCATTAAGAAAGCGGGTGAATTAACAATTGGGCTTGTTTGGTGGAAGGAAAAAAAGCGCAGAAACCGCCTCCGCGCCCATGCAAGACGTTGGACCAAAAAAACGCCCAGATAAATCCATAAAGGAAAGAGCGCCGAGAAGCATGGTGCCGAAGAGGATTGTCCGGGTGTTTTTTTGGTGCTTCATGTGTTTCATCTTCATCAAAGGATGTGTCTCGTTTACGCAAGGAACAAAGGTGGTCCACCAAACCATCAATTATGGATCCGACAAGCCGGTCATCGACGAATCGATCAAAGGGTTTGCTGCTGACTTCGCTTCGGAATATTTCACCTGGAGTGATGATAATTTCTCGGAACGTAGTTCGCGGCTTGCTCCTTTCATTTCAAATATCAGTCAAGATGCGGGATTAAAATCTTTTGACATTAAAGGTTCAAGCCGTGTCCTTTCCGCGGAAGTTTACGATGCGAAGAAAATTAACGATTCGCAAGTCGATGTAACGGTAGTTGTCCGCCGTGAAGTGACCCTGCCACAAGACAACATGTCTAGTGCAGGGGGGCCCGCTTCCGTTTCTGCCGTCTCGAATACTAACATGGACCGAGCCGTTAAAAAGGCGTATATGGTCGTGCCAGTAACGATTACCGATAAAGGGCCAGTCATTCGATCCTATCCGCGCTTTGTTACGGAGCTGATAAAAGGGGAGACGGAAAGTCAAGCCCCGGGACCATCCATCACAGACACAAACATTTTGAACATGGGCAAGGAGTTAACGGAAAGCTTCCTGCGATCTTGGTATGATGGGAACTTGAGTCAACTGAAATACTACTATTCCGATATAGCGAACATTCCTAGTTCCGTCACTAAATCCAATTTTGTATTCGATAAAGTCGATTCGCTAAACATGTACAAGGTTGATGGACAAGAAAATGTGATGCGCATTTATGCATCGATCATTGTCAAAAGCGATATTGGCGAATCCTTTACAAACTCGTGGACCCTTGACGTCACTGCAAAGGATGGCCGGCTGTACATTCTTTCTGTTGGCGATGGCGGTTCATCCACAAATGATTCGACTTCATCTTCCCAAGCTACGAGCGAATCAGACCAAGTTACACCCCAACCAACATCATCAAATGAATGAAGGGAGAATGCTTGAATGAACAAGAAAGATTTGTCTTTGAAGGTTTCGTTTCTGGCCTGTGCTCTGATGATGTTTGCTGCGTCCCCGGCTTTTGCCGCTGGACCCGGTCAGAAACTTGGCAGCTGGTTGACCGACAACATTGGCGCCGTGATCCCTGGCATTCTGATTGCAATCGGCGCCTACCATATGCTGAAGCGGGACTGGGTTAAACTGATGAGCTTCGTCGGTATTGCGCTTGTCGTGGCCGTTCTTATGAACTGGAGTGACGTCCAAAAGCTGGCGAAATACCTCTTTGACCAAATTTTTGGTGGTATCTGATGAGTACGCCGAACGAATCGCCACGCGTTACGGTTTCAAACTACACCAAGATATGGAACTGGGACTGGGTCATTTACGCCTTTGAAGGTAAAAAGCTTCCGGTTCCAGCAAACATTCGGGCCATTGGGATATTCGTCGCTTGTTTAATTTTTTGGTCGATTGTAGGCAACATTTTGCTGTTCTTTCTGCCGAAGGGGTACATCTATATTGTCTTTCCGGGCTTGTCCACATGGCTCATTATGAAGCAAAAACTCGACGGGAAGGCTCCGCACAAATGGTTGCTTGCAATGATCCTTTATTGGATGCGCCCGAAACACCTTCGCAGATATAGGCTAATTGTTCACAACAAACACTACGTCTACGGTAGTAAAGTGGTGTACCGCACACATCGGGAGCGTGCTTAAGCCACGCTCCTTTTTACAAGGAGGTAGAGACTCTTGAGCTTCCCTGTTAAAAAGAAGGTCAATAAACTCAAAATCGAGTTTCCTATCGCCTACTTTGAGCAGAACCTCGTCTTTAACCATAACAAAGACGTCTGGGCCATCTATGAAATCGAACCGTTCGTTTATGACCATCTTAGTGAGCAGCAAAAAATAGACCGTTTGATTTCGCTAACGTCCTTTTTGGCGCTATTAACCGATCAATTTCATATTTTGTGGCTCCCGAAAAACCACGACATCGCCAAACATCACGACCGGTTACGATCGCGTTTGAACGGCCCCTTGAAGAAGTGGGGGAAGAAATATATTGACGCGATGGAAGAATACCTTCACAACAACTACAACACAATTGATGGTTCGAACAATGCAGATTACCACGCTTATATTGCTGTCTATCTTCCAAAAAGCGATGAGAAAGACCTGGTCGAGCAGGTCGGAACAATGTACAACGAGCTGAAAAAGCTGGTTCTTCATCCGAAGCGTTTTATCGAAAACATATCCGGCCTCAACGAGCCTGAAATCTTTGAACACGAGTTCGGAGCATATCTCGTGAAAGAAAAACAAATCTTTGACCGGCTTTCTCGGAAAATGAAGGTGAAGCGGGGAACCCCCGCGACAACGGAATGGTTGATCAAGCGTAATTTCTGGTGGGGAATTGCCGATCCGGTGCTTCGCTCGACGGAAGAGGAAGCATGGTCGCCTAAAAAAATGCGCGGCAAACGCAGCGGCCTCGATACATTTCTTTACGATTCCAGACAAGTCCTTACTCTTACAGAAGCTGAGATCGACTGCTCCCATCCAAGACGGATCAAAATTACGCAGCTGCATGACGGAGAAGAGAAGGAAGTCTATCATGCCTATCTCGCGCTTGCCGATCTGCCGGAGAACATGGATATGCCGGGTAGCGAATGGCTTTACAGTGCCGCGACATTGCCATTCCCTGTAGAAATGAGCATTAAAGTTGAAGTTCTCGAAGCCAGGGATGCGCTCAAAAAGTTGAGCAAAAAAAAAATAGACATCGACAACCAGGTCAAAAACATCAATGAGGCTGGTGCTACTGTTCCGCTTGATTTGCAAGAAAAACAAGAGAAAGCCTTATACCTGGAGGATGAGTACAAAAAACGGAGAAACCCAACTTTCATTACCCACGTTACGTTCGGTCTATACCATACCGACATCAACATGCTGAAAAGCAATGTGAAAATCTTACAGGACCATTATCGGGATTTTGGGAACATTCAGGTCGAATTACCCGCTGGTGATCAGTGGCTATTGTTTAACGATTTCATCCCTGGTTCGCCACGATATGTATCGGATTATATCCAACGTATACCTCCAGAGACACTCGCGGCAGGAATGGTTGGGGCAACTCAACAATTAGGTGACGGAATAGGCTTTTACATTGGTACAACTGGTCCTTTGCAACGTCCCGTTTATGTTGATCTGCGTCATGCAAGCCAGATAAACCGATCTCCCTCGTTTAGTGTCAGTGGTACTCTGGGTGGCGGCAAATCGGTCCTCATTAACTTGCTGGGGTATCAAAATGCGGTGTCGGATGGTAAAACCCTTATATTTGACCCGAAGGGTGAACGATCGCATTGGCCGGACATGCTGCCAGAGTTAAAAGGTCAAATTCAGGTCGCCACTCTTTCGTCATCACCAGAGGATCAGGGCAAACTGGATCCGTTTGTAATGCTGGCCAATATTGAAGACGCAAAAGAAGCGGCTATGGATATTCTTGCATACCTGGCGTCGGTGAAGACAAACTCGATCGAGTACAGCTTTATTTCGCAGGCTGTAATGAAGGTGGCGTCCGAACCGAAGCCGTATCTTGCCAAATGCATTGAAGTCTTAAAAGAAATGGGAGCGACCCGGGAGCCGGCTGCTGTGGTTGCCGAAGTGCTGGACAGCTTCAGGGATTTGTCCTTTGCAAAGCTTCTGTTCGGTAATGGGGAGCAGAAGACCATCAACATGGACTATGCTCTGAATATCTTGCAAGTGCAAAACCTGAAAATGCCCCCCGTGGAGAAGCAGCCTGAAAACTATTCGCTCGTCGAAAAAATGTCTATTGCGACCATGTATTCGATCGGCCGCTTTATGGACAGCTTCATCTACTTTGACCGATCTATCTTCACTTTGGCCGAAATGGACGAAGCATGGGCGATCCTTTGTACGCAAATCGGTAAGGACATTGCGAATCGTGTCATTCGTACAGGTCGCTCTCTCAATGGCGGACTTGGTGTTGCAACACAAAACGTCACTGACCTGGCGGGCGATCTTGCTGGAAACATTGGCATGAAGTTTGCTTTCCGTGATTCCGATATCACAAAAATCAAAAACACGCTATCGTTCTTTGGGTTGGAGCATACCCAAGAAAATATTGATTTGATTAAGAATCTCGAAAACGGTCAGTGCCTCATGCAAGATATTTACGGACGCATTGGAGTTCTTACCGTAGATGTCGTCTTCCAACATCTCTTCGAATGCTTCGATACCCGTCCGCCGGCTGAGTCTTCGGAGATGTCGAGCGGCGAGACGAGTGAGGAAAACGAATTTTCGATACTAGAGCAGTTCAATAGCTATTATGAGCAGGTCGCTGCTGGGGAGGAGGGCGACGTAGGCGATGAAGAGGATTGGGAAGAAGATTAAATCATTGTCCAAACGTAAGCTTTTCGTCTTCGGCATGGTATTTGTCTTGGTGGGGGTTTTGCTTCCAACCGTGGTCTATGCGGCATCTTCAATTGACGAAATGATCCCATCAGACAAGAATGACCAAGCTATCTATAACAAATACGGGGCATCCCATTACGCATTTGAAACGCTTCTGCCAAATCGGTCGTGGTGGCAAGTTGGTGCCAAAGCGGAAGATACCATTGTACGAACTTACGATCATATGCTGAGCATGCTTTTTCTCGGCAACGTCCAAGTGACCCGCTTCTTCAATTTCGTAGCGAGGGAAGCCTTCGAGTTCAAGATCATGGATCAGCTGATCGATGCCGCGGAGGACATACTCAAAAGTCTTACTGGGGTAAACAATGGCGACCTCGGAAGCGGCTTTTGGGGGAGCTTGTTCGGCATTCTTGTTTCGATTACCGTCCTCTATATCCTGTTTCAAATGCTCAAAACACAGTTTCTTGACGGGTTCCAAACGGCGCTTTCGTTTATCATGGCTCTTGTTGTTTGCCTCGGGTTCTTTGCCTATTCCGGAACGATCATCAAATTTATGAACTCATTTGTCAGCGAAGTTGGCGCCACTATGTACTCCGGATTGGCAAAGGCCACAAAACTGGACCCTGATTCAAGTAAAGGGGTAACCATCATTTCCGAGCAGGTATGGGAGGAGCTGGTAATCCGGCCGTATTCCATGTTGCAATTCGATGACCCGAATGTTCGGCAGAATGATCCGCAATTGTTTAATGAAGTGCTCGCGTCACAACCTTTCAGCGACGCCCGCGAAGCAGCACTCGAAAAAGCACAGAAGAAGTACCCATCGGTTGCGCGCGAAAGACCAGATGAACAAATGATCATCATTTTGTTCAACTGGATTTTCTCGATCACAATTCTTGGACTCTTTTGTTTTTGGGCTCTTGCGACGATATACTTCCGAATCAAACTGCTCGTTCATGCAATTGCAATGGGCGTTACTTTGCTGGCTTCCTTATTACCTGGCAGGGATGCGGGATTCTCCGTATTACGCGGACAGTTCATCAAGCTTATTGGGCTTTCTATCATGACTGCAGGGGTGATGTTCTTTTTAGACCTGTCGCTTGTACTCGGTCATCTGGTATTTGAAGTTGTGTATCCCAAATCCGGCTGGTTTATGGCCATGTTTATCGAAGCCATTGTCGTGTTCGTCGTTTTCAGGTATCGTCACGAGATTGGCAAGGTGTTCTCGAAAGCAGCTGGTTACATTCCGATGCCCAAACAACCAACTGCTCTTGCAACCGGTTTGAAATTCGCTGCCGGCCGTGCGCTCTATAACTATGCCTCCAATAAAGTCAGCAGCGTTTTTAATCGAAAGGAGCCAGAAGGTGTTCCTGCCCGCTTTAACCCGGCCGCATTATCCAAAGCGGATCAAAATTTGAACGACGCGACTACGTCCAGCTTAATGCTTCGATACCAACGTGAGAAATCTGCTGCCGAACAACTTGCCGCTGAGACCGGGGAACCGGTGCAGTATTCGCCTTTCGTGCAGCGTGTCAATGAGAACCTGAAAAACGGTACCAAAAATCCGTTCCGCGGCCTCGACAAAGAATGGAAGGAGGAAAAAACTCGCCTTAAAGGGATTAAGGACGATGGCGGCGATGTTCGCCAAGCCATACTTTCTCAGGGCGTTCATGAAGGTATGAACGACCAGGAAGTTGCGGCCACCATGTATTCGAACGAAAATGCGATCCGACAGGCCGCTTCCTTTATGGTCAATCGTCCGAAGCAGGCTATTGATCAAATGAATCGCGCCAAAACGCTGAATCGCAATCGTAAACTGCAAACTGCAGTTGACGATTTCTGTATGATTCAATTGTTCGATCGTTATAAGGTCGAGTACAAACAAGCGATTGATACCGCGGCGGCGACTGGTGAACCAGTTAAACACTCTGATTTTGTTAAGCGCATGGACGAGCGGTTCAAGCATGCTGGACTCAATACCACCGGCAAAGTCAACGAGACGATGCTCAAGCGTTCCGGGCGTCTATCGGTCGCTCCACATTTTTCCGACATGAAGGAGTTTAATGACCATAAGATCCGGCTCTTGAAAGCTAATGAAGCTTTCATGAAAGCTTCGTCTCCACGCGAAGGTATTCCGGAGACGCCGAAAGTCAATACGTCTGCCCCGTTCAGCAATGCATTCATTCTCAAGAATATGCCTGCGCTGCCGACGAGCAATGTGCTTGAACGTTCCATTCCGATTTCGCTAACGGCAAAACCGGCAGTAGTGGCAAATTTCGATATGAAAAACGTCAAATTGCCGGAACAACTCAAAAGCAAAATCGAAGCGGCGAAAGCCAACCTTGGGAAATCCGTGGATGTATCCGACCTGCGACTTGAAATCGATACGAAAACGAACACCCAGGTCGTGGTCGATCTCAAGCAGAAGATATCTCCGGAAGTTTCCACCGGCCTGAAGTCCGAGCTTGACCATCTGCGCGTCATGAATAAGGCGAATTCTACTGTTTCGCCGGCGAATGAAATCGTGAAAAACCAGGTGGCTCAAAAAGCCCAGACGGCTCGGAAGCAAAAACAGTTGAAAAAATTGAGTCCGTCAGGGGGTGACCAACCCTGATGAACAGCACGCTTGAACAAGCGAAGGAGTTCCTAAAAGGTTATGGCAAGCAACGCTTGCTGAACGAGTTAAAAAAGAGGGCCTTAAAAAAAGTCCAAACCGCTATTTTGACGAATCCTTGGTTTTGGATAGTCCTTGGGATTTTATTTGCGGTATTTCTCTTTTTTTATCTCATTGCAGCGGCCGTAGCCAGCTCCCAACAAACGCTAACGGAATATATCATTTCGGACAAAATCCTAAGTCCGCAAATTTACAAGAAAGATTTGGAGAATGCCATAACGAGTCCGTTTGGGGAAAGATCGGATCCGTTCACGGGTCAGACGGATTTTCATCCAGGTATTGATATTTCTCTCCCCGAAGGAACGCCGGTGGCAAGCTCGTTTGACGGGGTTGTGCAGACGGTCAGTTATCCAAAAGCAAGCGACGGGCAAAGCACAAAAAATGCCGGTATTTTTGTGGTGGTGGCGAGCACGGACGATACTGAAGTCAACATGACCGCTCGCTACCTTCATCTAAAAGATGCCTTTGTTACTCCTGGCCAAACCGTAAAAAAAGGCGAGATCATCGGGTTATCCGGAAACACAGGCCGTTCCACGGGCCCACATTTGCACTTTGAATTGAAGCCGAAAGACGCCGACCAACCGATTGATCCGTCACGGTTCATTTTTCTGATGTCCAAACTCACGGACGCCGCAACTACCGAAGCGTTTCGTGCGATGAAGAAGATATCATGGACTGTTCCGAATGGCTATGATTACCATTCAGACAAAATGCTTTATGTCAGCGACGTCTATATGGGCATTGAGCCTCCCAAGTTTAATACTTCGGGAGGAGGGAACATCCGTAGCTTGTATCTCGGCGGCTCATCCGTTGTAAGTCATTTTGGTCCGAATATTGCTGATCCCGCCCCGGCGCCGGCTGACGATGACGTCGTAACTATTCCCGACACCGGTGAACTGACACATCCATTTTTCATTCAATATGCCGCTGCAGCACAAGCGGAAGAAAGACGGAGCGGGATACCCGCCAGTATCACCCTTGCGCAAGCGGCGCTTGAATCAGCTTACGGCCAGTCTGCCATCTGCAACAATTTTTTCGGAATCAAGGCTGACGCAAGCTATAATGGCCCCACCTGTACGGCACAAACGCGCGAGGAATACGGCGGAGAGGTCGTTACGATTGAAGCAAAGTTTCGGAAGTACGATAATGCTGAAGAATCATTCGCTGATCATTCTGACTTTCTATTGAAAAATAGCCGTTATCGGAGGGCATTATCTAAAACCAATCCATATGAGTTTGCCAATGAGCTGCAGCGTGCCGGCTACGCGACAGACAGCCAATACGCCAACAAGCTCAAAGCCATTATTCGCAGTCAAAACTTGACGATTCTTGATGCCAACCGCGGTATTGATCCCACGACCGGTCAGCCATTTCAGGACGTGCCTTTCAACGGAAGCGGGGAAGTGACCGATGCGGTAACGTTTGTATTCGGCATCCAACAATTCTATGGCAACTATGCCAAAGAGGTCCATCGCTTTACCGACAGTAATGGCAATGTTTATGTTTCGTACAGCAATCTTACCGATCCGTTGACCGGCAACCGAATCATCAATTTGGTGAATTTCAATAATGTGGTAAACTATTATTACGGGCGTGAAACCATGTCACCTGAACTTTACGTAAAAGATTTGCCTGCCGCGATCTCCGTTACCATTCAATCCGGAGGCGATGACGAGTTTTTCGTATCGCGTGTAGAGTATGTAAAGGGGACTTATTGATATGACGCAAATTCATACCCAGCTTTTCATCGAATCGTTTATCATGCTGAATTTCGAAATTACTTTCGACGGCATGAAAACTTGGTTTAGTTGGTCCGGAGACGTCTTAGAAGATGCAGAATTGTTTAGAACGGTTCTGTTTCCTGAAGAGCTACCTGAAGATCGCCAGGCGAAGCTTTTGCGAATGATCGCATACCGATACGAGGATATGTTCTTCCAGGAACATAGGGGTGGGGATGCGTTCGAATCCAAGCATCAGCTACTGCTGCGATTGATGAATGTACGTACACTTAACGGCGTAAACGAAGCGATGCTTGACCTTTGGATTACATTGAAGGCAGACAGATCCCGGAAAAACCCTGCCTATCCAACTCTACACTCTCTGTTTTACTCGAAAACAGAGGGTTGCACCACGAGTTGAATCTATAATGACGCTCATTCAGAGCGTCTTTTTTGTTGATCTTTCTGCCATCTCTTAGTCACTCCCTATTGCTCCTTTATTGCAATTGGGCTATAATTTAATCATTAACGTTACATTACTGATTGTCTCCGCTGATAAAGTTCAGCTGGAGAAGGGGGATGTTGCCCTACCGGCAACAATATAAACGCCTTGAGGTAGAAAAGAGCATGCCAACGCTTGTTTTGGCATGCCTTTTTTGACTTTCAGGGCTTTTTTTATGCCCATTTTCAGGCAAAGGAGGGGTAATAGGTCATGGACCACATGAAAAAATACTGGTCCGAAGAATTGGAGTTGATTCGCAAAGGGATTAATGGATTGGATGGCTATAGAACAATCATTTCCAACCATTATTACCGTGATCGGCAAAGTGATCGCGGTTATGATGAGATGGATGTGTTAATGGCCATTACCACCGGACGAATCGTTGAGGGCTATGATTGTGGTCAGCATCCGACCCAACGTAATCGCGATCCCAAGCGAATCATCATCGGCAAGGACAAGTACGGCGAGTGGGTAGTTGTTCCTGTTGCAATGAAATCCTCTAAGGAATTCATCGTGACGACCGTTTTTCCGCCGACCGATTTAAAAAGGTATGGGAAGTACCTTGTCGATTAAGTACGCAGTTCGTTTGGTGAAAATTGAGAGGCATGATAAAATAAGGTCATAGGAGGGATGTGTTATGTCTCGCTGTGACCGGTGTGGAGGAGAAATGAAGAATATGAAAACGTCAAACGAGCGTCCGTTTGAAGGCGGTACGTTGGTGGTTACTGACGTTCCTGCTCAAAAGTGCGAATGCGACGAGCTCATCTTGGTCGGTGATGGCGCGCTTATCGCGGGGTACGCAAACCATCTGCGTAATGCGAATGTCATTGGCCGTGTCCAAGTGTCTTTGGATGACCTGAAACGTAAATTTACGGTGCAGGATTTTCTTCCGAAGAACGCTTGCAACACATGATGGCTGGCATTGCACATCACATGGGGGACTATATGACGACTCATTGCGCCCTGTGTAACGGGGAGTATGTGGAGTTGATGATTACGCGCCATCGGCCGTTTGAGGGCGGCAGCTTAACCGTTCATGATATTCCAGCAAGGAAATGTGACTGTGATGTGCTTACGTCGCTTCCTGACGGGGTGATCGTTGACGGGTATAAATGGCTGCTGGAGAAAAACGGCATCATCGGGGATGTGACGGTCTCTTTGAGTAAGCTCAAAGAACGGTTTGAACCGATGGATTTTATCCGTCCGCATCTCAACATTGATGCGGGTGCGTAAGGGGTAATTGGGATTACGAACAGGGGATTGTTTTCTCGTCATCTGACGTGAAACAGATCCCTCTTTTTCATTTAGGGACATAGGAGGTTGAAACATGGCGCTTCGGGTTATTCGCGAATACCAAGGCGGAACGCTTGTGGTTTTGGACGTGCCTGCGGATGAGGGAAAAAACGACATTTCGGCCCGGGATGCTGCGCTGATCGCGCAGTACGTTCAGTTCTTGAACGAAAAGAACATTCTCGGCGATATCGAAGTGACGTTTTCTGAAATCAAGCAGAAGTTCGATTCCTAGTCGCCCTGGATTCGGTCATGGGAGAGGTAATTCGTATCAAAGAAGAAAGGAAGGATGGTTATGCCGACCAAAAAGCAAACGGCCTTTCTGTTTGTCTGCTATGTCATTGGAATCCTGGTTCTGATCGACCGGCTGACATTCGGCTGATTGTTTTCATCTTTTCCGGGTGTGGAAATTGGAAGATGCTCATGGCATCTTCTTTTTTTATGCCCACAAAGGAGGCAATGAGGATGGTCAAAATCAAAAAGGTGTCGATCCAGCTGAATCAGAGCCTTATTTGCGGCGGCGTGGCTGTGGTGGAGCGGGACGGACGTGATCGCTGCATCTTTTTCGATGTGGTGAAAAGCCATCCCATCAAAGTCATCGTTGGCAGCCGCGGCAAAGAAATCTCTGAAGAAGAAGCCGACCTTTACGAGAAGGAGCTGCTGGATCTTTTTAACCAACACCATGTTCCGTTGAAATTGGGGACCTTCGCCATTACGGCTTAGGAAATTATTCAAATTTTGAAGGGTGGAAATAGGTATGCAAAGGTTTAAGAAGAAAAAGATTTGTCTGTTGATGGATCTTGGCGGTTTCGAGCATCGTCTCGACGAAAATCTCGATATGGCCAGGCGTTACGGCGAAACGGTGCTTTCCCTCGCCTCTACCGGTCTTGCGGATCCGACGAGTGAGTTGCCGGCTAACGTGATGCAAATGACCAAAGACGAACTGATGTCTTGGTCGGACATGGTGAGCAACCATGTAAGAGCTCACGGATGGCAACTGAGTGATGTCGTCATCCTCGCTGCCGGCCGCAACCATCGCGGGATACTGCCGCTTGGCACCGTGATTGTCGAGAATATCCGCTTGGGTGCGTAAATCATGAAAATTCGGTTTATCGCATTCAAATGTTATGTCGAGGCGCCAGGCGAATCTGTGTTTCCCGTTTTGGAACAACTCGGGATGCGCCCGCACAAGAAACATCTATGGACCCGCTCCGTTCTGGAGCATACACTCGAAGCCAATTACAGGGAAAATATGAGTACGAGGGAGTATGCGTATTTTTGGATCCGCTGGACCAATGCGCACGGCGTTGTCGATAAGGGAGCCTTAGAAAGAGTGTTGGCCGATTGGTATTTCGCCATGAGCCGGCACTTTTCTGTTTCCATCTACTGGATGCAAACGGCCCTTGATATCGATGAATTCCGTCCCCTGTACGGATTTGAAGAGAAAGAGCAAAAGATTTGGGTGAAAGTGGACAAGCCGCATCGCTTCTCTTTTTTTCCGGTTTTGGACTTCTATCATTTCGAGGTCCGTCACGTCAGCGGAAAACTGAAAGCGATCCAGCATAACCGCTTTTCCCTTTGGCTCGATGAATTGAAGTATAACCTTCTCGGCCATGAACGACCTGATGACCAAATCAGTTTTGACATGGTTGTGTAAGGGTTTTGCAAGAAGCTGGGGGTAATACGAATAATTGAAGGGAGGTAGCCCCTCTGCCATTACATGCGCGGGGCTCTCCCGTGCGAATGGTATGGGCGTATAAACATGAGTAAAGTTCAATTGATGAAGGTCCAACGTTTGCTCGAAACCCGTCAAAAGTTGAAACAGTGCACGGTTATCGGCAAACTGCTTTCCCGAAGCTGAAGTTTTGGGCCTCGTGTTGTTCGATTGAACAGGTGGAAATAAACCGTTGCGTCAGGGGCATAGTTGTCGTGATTTACGACGGCTATGCCCTTCGCCACGATCGGAGGTCATTCGAAATGTCTGTATCCGAATTGAACGCTATCGCCGTGAATGAGGCGAAAGGTACCTATTATCGATGGGGAGGCGTTGGCTGCCTGTCGGACAAGGAATTGCTCCTCTTGGTATTGGAGCCGCTGATCCGAAACCGCTCTCTATCCAATCTGGCGGAAGAGCTGCTCCAAAAAGATTGGCCTTACCTGGCGAGTCTATCCGAGTTCGAGCTTTCCGTAATGTTCGGTTTGAATGAAAGGCAGAGCTTTCATCTCATGGCAGTTTTTGAATTGGCGCGTCGGGTTAATCGAAGACTCAGTGACAATGTTAAGATTCGATCCCCCGAAGATGTCAAAAGCTTGCTGTGGGATTTGCAGCATCTCGACCGTGAGCATTTTGTATGCATTTTCCTCAACACCAAAAACAAGGTGATCGGTCGGGAAACTATCTCCGTTGGTACCTTAAATGCCGCTCTCGTTCATCCGCGAGAAGTTTTCAAGGCAGCGATACGTCGTGGAGCGGCATCGGTTGTGTTTGCGCACAACCACCCGTCCGGTGATCCGTGTCCATCTCCCGAGGACATCGCGATAACGCGCCGGCTTTTCGAAGTCGGAGAACTCGTGGGAATCGAAGTAATGGATCATGTGATCATCGGCAATCCCGGCTACTCAAGTATGAAAGAGCTGGGGTACATGCCCGAAAAGAGCCAGGAGAAGGGAGGATATACGCAGGAATGAAAATTGTGTACGCGGAAATTTCCGGATTCAAGCTTCACAAGAACAAACGTTCCTTCGATTTCGGACAAATCAACCACATCAGCGGAGGGAACGGGAAGGGCAAAACGACGATTGCCGAAGCGATTACCTGGTGTTTCTACGGATGCGACTTGGCCGGCAACACCAAAGGCGTTTTTGACCGGCTCAAAAATCCGTCCACCAAGGAAACCAAAGTTGTGGTCGGGGTCGAGTTGTCGAAAGATGGCGTTTCGACCCGCTTCAACTTCTGCCGGATCCGCAAGGGCAAAACGACGGAGCTTTTCATCAATGGTCATGAAGCGAAACAAGTCGATTTTGATGCACTGCTTGGTCGAATGGAGTTGTTCCTCAGCATTTTTGTTCCCGGTTATTTCGGCAACATGGCGGCATTGGAACCGACCAAAGCGCGGAACATGCTGGTGGCGATGATGCCGGAATTGGATCACGCCGAAGTCATTGCCAAGCTGAACGAAGACGATCAGGCGCGCATCGAAAAGATCGACATGATCAATCCGGAATCGACTTTACGAAATCTGCGAAGCGAAATAAAGGAGCTGGAAACGTCGCTCGAAAACATCCAAGGGAAGATTGAGTACCTGCGGATAAACAGCATGCTGGACATTCCGATGAAGGTGTTTGAGGATGATGAGCGGAAGCTGCAAACCCTCAAAAAACAGCTTTCCGACCTTATGGAAGGCGGCAGCCAGCCATTCCAACATAACCTCCAACCCCTTCAGGAAAAGAAAGCACAGCTTCGGGCGCGTTACGACGAACGAAAAGCGGAATTTATGCGGATCAAGTCATTGCCCTTGCCACAGGTCGGTGACAAGTGCCCCGAATGCGGCCATGAGTTTTCGGCCGACGAAGCCGTTGCCGAATTGGACAAGCGCAGGGCGAAACTTGTGGCGATTCAGCAGGAGTGCGAAGCCTTGAAGGAAGAAGGCCATGCGTTGAATGAGGAAATCATGCGCCTCAGCAACGAGAACACCAACTTCATTGCCGAGTTCTACAAGGAGAAGGGGAAGAAGATGCAGGCGCTTCAAGCCGAAATCGAAAAACTCCAATCTCTCCAAGCGGAACGGAAATCGAAGTTGAAGATGGCCGAGGATTTGAGCCTGCAGTATAAAATCTGCGATGAAACGGTGGCGGAGCGGGACGAGAAGCTGGCCGACATGCAGGCGGTCCGCAACTTCATGCTCCAGTACGCGGAAACGCAGGTGGAGTTCGTAAATTCGTTCTTGAACAAGGCGGAAATTCGCCTTTTCAAGTATGCGCAAACGACGGGCGAAATGACCCTCGATTTTACGATTCTCTACAACGGCACCGAGTACAAGTCGCTGTCCACATCGGAGAAAATACGCTGCTCCATCGAGCTCGCCGGCTTGTTGAACCGGGTGAAAGGCATATCGTACCCGGTGTATATCGACAACGCCGAATCGGTGGAAGAGTTTGATGAACCTCAGACGCAATATTTTGTGGCGACGGTCGTCAAACGTGCTCCACTCAAAACTGAAATCGTCGCATGATGGCCAGGTTGGTAATAGGGAGACGGGCGGTGTAGACCGCTTGTTTCCCTATTTCTGTTTTACACGGAAATAGGGAGGTTGGATGGATGCTTATTGGTATTATCGCGGTGGCCTTGATTGTCTCGATGACGGTCGTGATGGCTTTGCCGCTCGCGTCTGTTCTCGTCGCTCTCCGAGCCAAAACCACCGGCCGATACCTGAACCGGTATTACATTGTCAGCCGGAAACGATCCGGAGAGTTCGAGCTGCATTGCCATCCGGCATTCGGTTTTTATTATGCCAGGCCGGAAAAGTTTTTCGCCATGCGGGAAGACGCGATTCGCAGGTTCAGGCAACGTCAACCCGATGCGGAGCTTTTCGCCATCACGAGCACACTTCAAGGGTTTTACGCACGGAGCGGGTATTCCGAAGTACCGGTAAAGCAAAGGTGGGGCAAGCGCTGGTTTGTTCGCTTATCGAATTACTTGCTGATCCTCTGCAATTTGGCCAACTACCGGAAACGTAATGAGAACGAGTGGCAATTCGCGCGCTTGATTCGCCGCGTGAATCGAACAGTCCCGCTTCGCTTTACGTTGTAAAGGCGGTGCTGCAGTGAGCAACGTTCAGCTGGACATGTTCGACTTTTTGGAGGAAATGGAGAGGCAGTCCGTCAGTGTCGAGGATTACTACCGCGAGTTTCAATCGGTCAGTTTTGCCCGTAGAAACGAAACCGGCTATGCCGGTGATGTTAAAGCGGAAGCCCAGGTACGCGAGCTGATCCGAAAGGGCGAAGAGTTCTACGATATGTGGCGCAAGAAGACCATTCGGGATGTCGTTTGCCGCGACCTTTTGCATGAAACGCTTGTACAGCTTTGGTGCGTGAAGGTCAAGGGCAAAGTGGCTGACGCGATTTATTGGGTGCCGCAGGCCCCGAAAGTCTATACGCCGGCCATCGACAACGATCTTACGTCCCGTATTCCGCCCCAATTGAAACTCCCGGACGAAGACATTTTGCTTGCGAATTATCAGTACCGCCCGAATCCCACTCAACTTTGTCACAGCGTTCTGTTTTACCGGTACCGGGACGATCGGTGGTACGTCGCCTGCAATTTGTTCGACTTGAAAAAAAACAAGTGGTCTTCGACCCGCGTGAGCTGCATGTATGGAAGCCAGTTTCGGGCTGATTTGGAGAACCAATGGTGGACACAGGAAGGTTTTGATAAGGCAAAGGCGGATAACCGTCTTGACCCGCAAATCCCGGCCGTTTGGTGCAACTATATCAAGTTCTACGGTCGGGATGAAGCGCTTCGCCGCCTGGAGCTACCGCCTTTGGATAAAAATATTTATCAAGAAAGAGGTTGGTAATATGAACGGTTATTTCGGCGATGTCATTTACTCGTACACACGCGCTCAAGCGATCCAGGACGGCGTTTTGGTAGACGTGACCGATACGGCAAAGGAAATGGGCTTTAAGTTTCCGGTTGCCGTCACAAGTTCCGTTTGGCAAATCATCGTTCCTGACAACGCGGCAGAATCGCTTGGCGAAAGCACTTCCGGACGGTTGTGGGACTGCCTGTGGATGCTGTTTGTCGCCATTAAACGCGGCGGCAACGGCAGCACGGTTCCGTTCGAATTTATCGCAACCGAGGAGGGGCGCCAGAAGCTTGTGCGATTGAAAGCCGTGTGCGGGCCCGGTGACAACATGGAGCCGGTTATTACGATCATGCTGCCGTCGGAGGATTGAATGAGAGTCGAGCAAATTGACATTTTCGAGTATCTGGAGCAATTGGAAAAAGAGGAAGCTGCCCGCGCTGCAACCAACGCGCGTGCGCCGAGAACGGGTCATGTTCCGCAACCCCGGAGGGACTTTGTTCCCTCCTGGGTAATTCGCGTCTTGAAGTGGCTCGTTTACAACATCCCGCTCCTGTTCATTTTCCAATGGGTGAACGTTTATACGATCACCCGCGGTTTCGGGGGCAGGGAAAACGGCGGCTGGTATTATAAGCGCTTCGTGTGTGAGGAGTCCCGTCTTGTGTATCGTTGGGAAGCGGAAGCGCTGAAGCTGAAGCTTGAACGTCAATTTTCCGGTTTGAAATGGGGGCAAATATCGGCCGAATCATACGGTCAAGACGTGATGGTTTGTATCGAGAACAGGAAGGCTGCCAGACAAACCGTTACAAAGCCCACCTACGAACCAGGACGGATTAAAAACAAATTCATTTTGGAGGGTTAATGCATGGGCACTCAAATGACCGACATTCTCTCGTGGCAGAAGCAGTTTGATCTGCTGCACGACTTCGTGTACAGGCTGGCGGGGGAAGGCGACGCCGAGGCCGCAGAGGTCATCCGCAAAATCTCGCAAATGGACGTCTCTCCGGTTGTCTCCGCATTGGAAGCACGCCTCCGACTTGTCTTGCGTCTCATCAATGAAATGGATGAAGCGTGGGGAGAAAGCGAGCATCCGAGTCCTGCAGTCGAACAAGCGTTTTCCGATTTGGATGTACTGCGGGGACACTTGCGGTCGCTTCTGGAAGGAAGGGTTGTCGCCTGCCCCGATTGCTCTCGAATCGGAAAGGCGAATCCGGCTTGCGAAACGTGCGGGGGCCGCGGTGAGCTGCCGGCCCTCTATATATTCCCGGCCCAACCTTCTCCCAATCCCGCTTCCGCGGGAGCGGGTGACATGGTGCAATGCTACTCCTGCTTCACAACGGAAGCCGAGGGTTTTGTGCCGATCTATCACGATCCGGTGCCCGGGGAGGAGCCGAAGGTCAAGTATCATCTTTGCACATCCTGCTACGACACCCCATTCGGCATGAGAACGGATCAGGATTAAGCGAAGCGGGAGGGGTGCCAAATGAGGCTCATCTACGAAGGTTGGAATTACGAAGTCATTGGCCTGTATGACGGAGTGCCGGTTGTGTACTCCATCGATGGCGAGTATGCGTTTCGATTGCCGAGGGAAAAGCTCGATGCAGCCCTTCGGAGCGGAAAAGCAACTCGCTTGTCATCGTGAAGGGTATTTCATAGTCCAAAGTGAAGGGAGGAAGCCCTGATTCGCATGAAACGGGAATCCTCCCGGCACATGCGGACAGGGTGTAATTATGAACAATCATGATTTTGAGGCAACCCGCTCCGCTGCTCTCAAGTCTTTGACGAGAACGGATATCATTATGTCGCGTACATCCGCCGAGCCGTTGATCAAAAAGTTCAATGAAATGACGCCGGATGAACGGAATCGCTTTATCGCGACTCATGTGATGGGATGGTACCCGAATACGCCGACTTCGGCCTTTTACATTACCCACACGTCTAACTTTTTCAAAATTGCCGATTTCCGGCCTGCCGAGAGGATTGCTTCCGCGTTCATAGTTTTCGATTACATCCTAGTTCCTGACAAAACGAGCTTGATTCCGTGTGAATCCGGAAGCGGAGTGTTTTGGGAGGTTTGCTTCTTGGACACGTTCATCAGCGCAGGTCCGACTCCGGAACTTGCCATTTGTAGGGCATCCATCATCATAACGGATGCGGTGGCCGCAAAACTGAATGAACAGGCTTTATCCCAGGGAGAGAATAAAGATAACGACCAGCGTTGCTTGGCGGGGGGTGCCCGGCCATGAGTTCTGAGTGGCGCCGTTTGACCGCTCCAGAGTTTTTGGACCCACGTGTCTTTAATGCCCTCCGGCATGGGGATAAGCATGAGTCGATTGCAGAAGATGCCAAAACGGTTATTCTTCAGGGCGTTCGATTCACGGTTCCATCCCCGATTTTTGTGCCTGGAGAAATCGTCTACGTTCGGCTTCGCAGGTTCTTTGAGTTTATGCGCAAAGAAGATTGGGACTGCGCGGAGGCGCTTCGGGCGAAAGAAGCGGCCGATCGTGCGATTCGAGAGAAAGCGGAGTACGAGCGCCGGCGTGAGGAAAATCGGAAGTTCAATTTGTCTTTCGGTTTTCCGGCGAGGTTCACAATTGGGCAGAAGTCGGTTCGGTCCGGCTTGCTGGAGAATTCGTGGGGTGACGGTCGGAACAAGCGATCAGTCTATCATGTCGTCTTGGAAGAGACGATTTCGATTGGAAAATTGTATCGAAAATCCGGTGATTTTCTGTGTACGCGTGATCCGGGTTGGCTCAAGCATGTGGACAGGCTTGAAGATGGGCGTGTGAACTGCAAAGCCTGTTTACAAATCTTGAACCGATACGGTAGCAAGCGTTAAACCGGAGGATACATGATAAACAAGGAGGAGGGGAGCCCTTGACATTTGGGGGCTTCCCCCATTTGGTCATTTGGGCGTGCACATGGATCCGCATTTTTACTTTAAGGCTGCAGAGAAGGAGCGGGCCTTTTTCCGGAAGTACGGGAAGCAGGGGTACACACTGCATACCGTCAAAGAGAAGAGGCCCAATACCATCCAAAAAGTGACGGAGAAATATGTGTATGTGACCACAGAAAAAAGCAGGGCTGCAAACCGCATTCCGAGGGACCGGTTGCGGAAGGCGCTGGCTATTCTGTTTTATCGGCGGGTCGTGACGCTGAAAGAGCTGATCAAAATCAACTCGTTCTCCAGCGCTCTCGCGGCGCTTATCAAAGCGATCATGGCCGATATTTGTAAGGTCATGCACACAAAGAAAGGTGCGGTCCGTCTTACCCTCCGCGGGCTACGGTTCATTTTCAGCGGTCTTAGCAAGGGGCGGAACGATATGAGGTTTGTGAGCGAGAACGGAGGACGTTTCGTTCTTCTCAACTACCATGATATTCGGTTCGATACTGCAGAGCGCTGGAAACAAAAACTGCTGGAACTGGGTCTAAAGTGTGTTTTGGACTCGGGTGAATTCAGCCGGTACAATGCCGAGCTAAAGGGCAAGCGGATCAAACCAATCACGGTGGAGGATTACGCGCAATTCGTGATGCGCCATTCCGATGTGATTTATCAATACTTCACCTTGGACAAGATCGGCGATCCCGAGGTTACGAAGCGGAATTTTGAGTATTTGGAGCGCGTTGTCAGGAAAAAACCGATTCCGATTTGGCACGTTCAAAATTCGCTCGATCTTCTGCAGGAACTCGTGGATGCCGAGCATGAAGTAATCGCGATTGGTGGCAGTCGATTTGTAAGTCGGCAGAAGCGGGAAGCAGTGTTTGACGCCATTTTTCAGCGTTTTGGGGACCGAGCAAACTTTCATGCTCTCGGTCTTGGCGCAACGGATCTTCTGCTTCGCCACAACTGGTTTTCGGCCGATGCAAGTACGTGGCTCAATGGGCGCATCTTTCGAAAGCTCATTTCGATCGCCGGGGAATATCCCGCTCCGAAATGGATGTCAAATGAAGAAGCGTTGGCTTTCAACGTGCGTACGCTTGCGGCGCTTGAAGACAGGTACAGTGAGCTGCAAATCGATATCTCGATGTTGCCGCCTTGTTAAGCCCAAATAGGTAGACTTGGGGTTACTTTCCTGTGTTACAATATGATAGATTTCAGACCAAGGGAGGTACTGCCTTGCCCGGGGAGCAAAAGGATCAACTGGATCGTGTAGAGCTGCTCAGTTGGCTCGAAACATTAGAAAGGAACTTCGACCCGCTCCTATTAAAAGGTCGCAACCGGTTTAATGAAGCCGAAGGATGGGTCGGGATTTGGTTATTTCGTTCGTTGATCGGGACGAATTACAAGAAAATGCCGGAGGACAGCGTAAATAAGGTCATCGACATCTTCTCAAGCCGGTGGCAAACTTGGGTTACATATGCTGCATTGGCCGGGATTTTCGGTGTCCCAAGCGTTTTAAACCTGCAGCTAACCTTCTGGCAGTCAGTCTTAGCTTATGGGGTAATTGTTATTTCTCTCGTAATGTCGTTGTATGCTAACCTGAATCGCATGCTTTCCATGGGCGATCCTTATTTTAATTCCAATGCGTACAAGCTCTTCAGGAGACAGGAATACTATATGTTCCTTGCTTACTTTAGAGAGCATAAGTACACATTCCGGACGGCCCATGAGTGGGTAAAGCTATTGTATAAAGAAAATGGCTTAGATTCAGTGATTGCCGAGCATAAAGAAATTCAACGGCAATGGCGGGAAATGGTTGAGGATCTCAAGAAAAGCCTGGATGAAAGAGATCGCAGCCTGAAAAAAACCGAAACAATGGTTAGGCTGTTGAATCGTAAAATCGAACAGCTGCAACGGTTAGCTAAGGTAAATGAAGATGGATTTAATTCCGCAATCAGCACGATATACCGTCTTCGTTCCAGCGATCCACTATTCAACACTTCGGACCTTAGAGTAGTCACTGACTTTTCTTTGTTTGAATTGGTGGAACCCAAGCTGATTCGGCTTTGCGAACAGGGGACAACCGAGACGCCGAAAATTATAGACATTAACGATCCCGCTTACGCGCATTACTCTTCGGTGAAGTTGGTTCATGGAGAAAATACGATCGAATATGCAACCAGCGACCGAGAAGGGAGGACGGTGGCAAGTTATTGGATCGACTTGCCATCCGGGAGAACATTGATCTATAATTTTCACTATGACTCTACAATTGAGGATATGGATGATATAATAGAGATGAAAGAGATGTACCGCTATATTAAGGGTATATGCATGCATTTGGATGAACGAGGGCTTTTAACCAGGGAGGCACAGCGCCATGTTGCAAAATAGACGTTTGAACAATCGTCTTAAAGCCAGTAATGAACGGTTGCTGGCAATAACGAAAGATATCGGCCGCATCCAAGAAGAAAGTTTGCGCGCATGGACTATCGTAGAGATCAACCAGGTCCGCACCAAGGAACTGCGTGAAAACTTGGATGAATTACTTTTGAAGCAAGAAGAGAGCCTTAATAGGCTTGTAACCCTTGCAGCGAAAGCATAATAGTAGCGGAAAAGGGGCCTATCAAGGCTCCTTTTACGTTTAATTTTCATAGATTCGTCAATAATGCTGCTATTACCATTGAGGGGTAGATAGCAGTGAAAGCTAAAAATAGCAAGGTCATTCGTGGTAAGTTCCGATTAGGCGAAAATGCTTTTCCCACATCAAAAGATAAACGTGAGAAAATCATGCGCGATGTTGAGAGAATCAATAGGAAGTCAAGTCAACCGAGGAAGAATGGAGAATGAGCAGAAGCGGGGTGGTGCCGTTGATAAAGAACGGCAAAGTTCTTTCTCCTTATACCGAGGAGCGGGTTTCAGCTCCGATCATAATGGAACAGCCGCCCAGCTGACACCGCTGCGGCGGTCTTTCTTCTTTCTGTAGGCTTGTTGGAAACGTCCAATATTTACAGGTACTTTCGACATGCGCTATAATAAAACCATTACGTATCAATTATAATTTTTCCTTGCCGTTGCAATTCGGCAGGGAAGGGGGCTGCTTTGGCAGCGAATAAATAAGGTACAGTTGAAGGAGACGCAAAAGGTATGCGGGTAACGTATGCCTTTTTTTTTGCGTCTTCTTTTTTTGTGCCAAACAAAGGAGGTTTTACGCATTGATTTCGGATCGGCCTGCAAAAACAAGGCAGGTAATCGAGCCAGGTTGGTTTTGGGTGTTTGTGAACGAGCGTCTCAGTGTGTACACGGTTCATTCTGACGCAGAGCTTGGTGCTGCAGATTCCATCCGTTGGGATTTGCTTGAGGAAGGGTTTGATGTACTTTGGGATTCGGCTCGAAGCAGAAGGGAAGCCGTCCGTTACATGGAGCAGTTTTATCCCCAGTACACCCGCTTCGAAACGATCCCGACGCCGATTACATTCCGGGAGGCATGCGAGTTCATAAACAAGCATCACAGGCATCATCTTGCCCCCCAAGGCATGAAATTTGCGCTAGGTATCAGTAATGGCGAGAAGCTCGTTGGCGTTCTCACGGCCGGCAGACCCGTTTCCAGGCACATGGACGATGGATACGTCTTGGAAGTGACTCGTTTGTGCGTGTTGAGGTCTTACATTCATTCATGCAGCAAACTCTATGCTTCCGCCAGACGGATCGCCCGAGAAATGGGATACCGTGCTCTTGTCACCTACACTTTGGAGGATGAGCCCGGCGCTTCGCTGCGCGCTGCCGGTTTCCGCCTGCATAAAATCAGCTGCGGCGGAAGCTGGAACACCGCAAAACGGCCGAGGGTGGACAAGCATCCGACCGGACGGAAAAAGGTTTGGGTTTTGCCGATTTCAGGAGCCTAATACGAAAGGAGATTAACTATGGAGGGCATTAAGAATCTGTACTTCAAGTCGTGGTTTTTACCCCCGGAGGAGATCGAAGCTCGGTTGAGGGGCTTAGATATTCCATGGAGAAGGCTTGATACAAAGTTTTTCTTCTTCGTTACTCCGGAAACCATGAACGAAGTTCGGGCAAAAATCGAGGGGTTAAATAAGGAGAATGGATCAATATTGTTTGATTCCGATATTGATTATGTTTTCTGTACCCCTGATGAAATCGCCCAACAGCTTCGCAAAAAGGTTGGCGACGAGTACGTTTTAAGGGGGTAGGTTCATGCAAAGGCTGAAAGGCTGGACTAAAGGCCCTTATACCTTGTCTCGGGTGCATTCAAAAAGGGAGAATTGTCTGCCAAGCGACAAAGTATTCGATCCATACGAAATTTGGAATTCGACACTATTGCACGGATTGCGCTGAGAGATTGAAGTGAATGTTGCGCGCTTTTACGTGTAAAAAAGGAGGG
This sequence comes from Thermobacillus composti KWC4, assembly GCF_000227705.2. Classification (GTDB taxonomy): domain Bacteria; phylum Bacillota; class Bacilli; order Paenibacillales; family Paenibacillaceae; genus Thermobacillus; species Thermobacillus xylanilyticus. Next base: position 14,238 of record NC_019898.1, on the reverse strand, counting down.
AAGGCCAGTCATGGCCAGATATGGAGAATGGAAAGTTGTTGAAAGAAAGCCATGTCTGCAATGTCAGATAGGTACGGTTACGGTCGAAAGACGAGAAGTCGAAGCAATATTGTCGCCTGTCCCTTACGATCCAGAAGAACGCAGTCGTAGTGGGTACGACGTCGCCGCAAGATGCGATACATGCGATTTTTGCGATTTTGACCCGGCCGACCTGACTGATTAATTGACGGCATTCATTGAACGTTAACGAATAAAAATGCGTTTGCAAGGAGGGGCGAATGGAAGATAAAAATATTCGGCCGATTGAGTATGTGTATGCCGGCATAAGGGTGAACGACAAAGGTAAGCGTGTCTTTTATTGGGCTGAAGCGGGCAACCCCTCAACCATTCATGTGTTTACGAAACAAATTGTGCCGGCTAGTGTTGGTGGGGTGTATTTGTTTCACTAGACTGACGGTGGGGGAAGCGTCTACACCAAAGGCAAATATGCACCGACGTATTTGCGCCAATTTGACCAAAAAGATTTGGTTCATGTTTGGGCAGCACAAGAAGAGCAGGCTAAGCAGCAACTGGCATTAAACTCCCTTATGTTGAGAGCTGCAAAAATCGAACCTTTGGAGGACGTATTGGCTACACTCCGCAGAATTGCCCGGGACTTGAAAAGCGTTGAACGTCGCGCTTTGTTGTCAAGGGATCGCAGAAGAAATTTTTGGAGCGGGTCGTTAACTCCCAGGTAGGATCGGTACCCCATTTGAATGTCTCCCCTCTGCACAGGGATAAAACATTGCCTCCCTGGTGCAGCGGGGAGGCGATTATGGAGGTAATAGGATCATGTCAATGGTTACGTATTGGAACGATGAAAAGTCTATGATGTCGCCGATCGAGGATATCCGCTTATCCGAGATGGAGGAGAATATCCTTTACTCGGTCGAAGTCAAGCGCGTGGATTGGTTGGGTGAATGCAAACTGAAGAAATGGGCCGATTGCCTTTCCGTCAGTTTTGTACTGTTCGACGAAAAAGGCAAGTTGTCCGAGAACTCGGAAGTCCAAACAATTGTCTTTCGATTGGCTTTGCTGGACGAGTTGAAGAGAATCGATAAGCCTGACAAATGTATCGAAGACATTGTCGCATACCTTCGGGCGTTTCCCAACCTCGCCGCGTATCACTTGAGTGACTTTTCAGAGTTTGTGGCGCCACACATTTATGACATTGTCTATTTCAACAAACTTCGGATATACGACCACAAGCACGGAACGTTTTTGCGTTCATTGGTGCGTGCGTTTCCAGCTCCCGATCTTACCCAATTTCAAAATGTGTATCAGCTGATGGTTAAAGAAGTTGGGAATCACATTGAGAGGGAGAAAGTTACGGTCATGTGGGCGCTCCGTGAATTTGAAAAACGCTATGGGTGGACAGCAATCGAAGTTCTTCTGGATGCGGAAAAGTCGTGGGATGATTTTACAGGAGATATCGCCCTTCAGTTGGCCATATAAAATTTTTACGGAAGGAGGGACATCCTCGCACGATGGGGGGGTCCCCCGCTCCGTGCGAGGAAACTTTATGGCAAAACTGCTTCTGCAAAAGGTTTATACCGTAAGTAAAAAACACTCGGCGCCGCGGTTGTGGCTGCAGCATCTTGTATGCGAAACAGCCCAGTTCAAGCCGGGAGAGGATTTGTTCGTTCGGGTTGACGAAGACGAGAAAACAATCGTCATTCAAAACAAGCCTTTCGAAGAAGAAGGGGACGTTCACGAGATTCACGTATCTTCAAGAGTGAACCGAATTAGCGGGGAGCCTCGGCCTTTGGTGGACACCTGCGGCGTCCGGTACACATCGGTACTATGCGTCCAGGATAAAATCGAAATCAGCGTTTATCGTCACGACGGGTATTCCCAAGTCATTGTACGACCGCTGCGCTACCGCTTGTTCGAAGAGGAGTCGTTTGAAGCGCCGTCAGACCAACGCATTTCGCTCCTGTCGCTTTGTGCGGGCGCTGGGATAGGTACAGCTATATTTTGTGATACCCAGGCATATACCGCCGTTATGGAGGTCGAAATCGAAGAAGATAGCGCGTCCGTTTTGAAGCACAACTTTCCTCACTCGTATTTGTTTAACGGCGACCTGCGGGATTGTCACATTACCGCGAAAGCGGACGTTGCGTTCGTCACGCTTAGCTGCACCGAAAGTTCGACGTTAGGCGACGGCGGAGAAGGATATTTCGATAATGTTATTCTCGGCAGCTTCAAGATACTGAAAAGCGCAGAGCCCCGCGTCATCTTCTTTGAGAACGTGCCATCGTTCTACAATTCGCGCCCGTTCAAAGACTTGCGGGAGCTGCTTTCTACTGATTATCCCTATTGGGTTGGACCGATACGAATTGACAGCTATCATTTCGGAAGCATCGCCAAGCGCGATCGGTCTTATGCTTTATGCATGCGGGAGCGGGAGGACTTTGAATCGTTTCGTATTCCTGAACCGCCGGCTTTCCGCCGCAAAAAGCTGAAAGAGTATCTCGACCCGAAAGGTACCGAGCATGAATGGAAGCCTCTCGACAAGTGGATGGCCAGTTTTCAATCCAAAGCGGAAAAGAACAATTCGTGGGCAGATCGGAGCATTGAGAAGACGTTTGTGGATCCGGATACTTGTACTCAGCTGCAGTGCATTCCTCGTCGGTATCGTTCGCATAGTGCCAGCAACTCCTATGTGCTGAATGAAGATCAGACAAAATGGCGGTTCTTGTCTGTGAGTGAACTTCGGCGCATTTTTGAAATACCGGATTGGTTTGAGTTTCCTAAGCATATCCCGGTTTACCGGATCTATGAAATGATCGGCCAATCGGTATGCGGACGTGTGATTCGTGCCTTTGCGAACGAAATCGCCACGATGTTTTTTCGGCGTTATGCCAAACAAACACAGGCGAAGCGGGAGCGGGATCTCCCGTTTAACTTGACGATGGATAATGGAGGCCAGATTGGGTTTCTGATATGAATTTCCTTACGAATTTGTAGGAGGGCGGTTAATGCCGCCCTTTTTTATTTCAGCATCACTGAAGTTAAGGTTTGAAAAACAACACACTTGTTTGTATAATGAGTAGATCGGAACATTTGTTCGTATCGGAGGGAGTTTTCGTGAAATGGCTTCAAAAATGCTTTCCAATGGGGAGTCGAAGCTTGATTTTTGGTGTACACCAATTCTTGTGGCACCCCTATACGGTTTATAGAGCTTGGAAAAGTTTATATGGGCGCCCGAATTGGCGCGAATTCATCTGCATCATCATCCATGATTGGGGATATTGGAATTCGCCGAATATGGACGGACCGGAAGGCCGGCGGCACCCTGAAACGGGTGCGAGGATTGCCAGATGGCTCCTTGGTCAAGAATATGGCGACTTAGTGCTCTATCATAGCCGACACTATGCCAGGCAGCTTGGCATCCCCCCGAGCAAGCTTTGCTGGGCCGATAAACTTTCGGTCATATACGAGCCTAAATGGTTTTATCTACTTCGGGCGAAACTGTCTGGAGAAATCCATGAGTACCGAATCAACGGAAAACATGAGTTTGGCTTGGATCGGTCGCACAGCGAGTGGTTTGACTGGCTTCAAGGGGAGCTGGTGAAGTTGGCGGAAGCGAAACGAGGGGATGCGATTCCGTACCAATTTGAGAGAGGTTAAGGATTGTGCGAACGATCCCGAACTAATATTTCTATTGACTGGAAACAAGTCTATTTGGAATGGTATAATAGATTCGCACAACTTCAAATCACCCGAAGACTTTAGGGTGTTCGTGGTGGTACTTGCGTGGGGAACATCTCTCCGGTCATCGGCAGATGACCCGGCTGATTGACTAAACACGTCATCAGCAAGGAGGGATGGCACATGGATACTTTCCAAACGATAATGGTCATGCTAGCGTTTGGCACCTTTGTGCTGACGCTGCTGAGTTTCATTTTCAGCCATGTCGGAAAAAGAAAGTAACCGCCCCCTGCGCAAAAGGTAGCGGTTACTCCTCCCTTTAATAATCCGGAGAGTACCGTGCCCCACCCAAGAAAGAGGTTGTGCGGCCGGCATCTGCCGGAAGGAAGCCCAGAGTGCCCGCTCCGGGCTTCCTTTATTTATTGCCAAATTTCTTTACCATAATCATATCATGTTGCGTGTCTGATCGCAATGCCGATGTCTTTCGCTTGTGCTCTCCCTTTATTTTATTCAAGTATTCATGATATAATAAACTCATTACGAATTACCATAAATTTTCTTTGCCGTTCACTGATTCGGCAAAGAAGGGGCGCTGCAGGGAAAGCAGCTTAAATAAAGGGCAGTATTTTGGAAGGTTCGAGAGCATACGGAATTCGTATGCTTTTTTCGTACCTTCTTTTTTTATGTCCAAAAAGGAGGAAAAATATGCAAAACAAAGGTGGCAATGAGAACTTGGTATCGCAGTCGGCAGAGAAAATCACGTATCTTCCCCAATATTTGTACACGACTAGCGGCGCTCGATTTGAATGTCTCCACGTCGGGGAGGGGAAGACATACGCTGAATACTATCTCTGCACACCGGATGAACTCCATCTCCATGATTCCAGCGAATTACTCATGGTCTTATGGGAAGATAGCGGCTACGTCGGTTACTATCATGGAATCAGGTTTTGGAATGAAAGTTTTAGTGTCCAAGGAGGAGGAAATTGAAACGATGGATCGATACGAGTTTGTGGAGAACAAGCACAAGGTTGCCGTCGGCGATCGGCTACGCAATTACTGCAACCTTGTCGCGGATGTATGGGATTACTTGGAGAGAACCGGGTTTCGGTTTCATGGGGTTGTTCGCGATTGGTCGGCTGTATTTTTCAACGGTCTTTATTATGCCGTACACCATTTCATCGATGAACAGCCGCAGGAGGATTGTATTCCCCCGGACAGTTGGGTGGCCTGGCATCATATTTTTCGGCGCGATTCCGTACCTGGGGCGCTTTTTTCGTTTTTGGAGGAAATCGGGTTCCGTCTCTACGTTCCGGTACAAGCGTTTGTTGATGCTTGGCTCGATGACGGTAGGGACTGGCACTATATGAGCCCGAAACACAAGTTCCAAATATGGTGTTTCCATCCTTCGTGTTCCCTGCTTGTGGAGCTGTATATGCAAAAGCAGATTCCGCCGTATGGCGCCAAAAAGGTGCCAATCCCTTTTCCGCAAGACCGGTTCCAACCATGCCTGGATTTCATTGTGGAAGTGATGGAATCGCCGCGGGAGAGGGGCAGGGTCATTGAGGGGGAGTCCTTAGACCTTTTGGAAAAAGTGGACGACGAACTGCTCGCAATTACGCGGGCGCGGATTAAAAAAATTTATGACGAACACTCCTGGATCGGACTGCTCAATTCTGGCGGGGTTGATTCTCGTCTTGTGCTGCAATTGATGATTGAGCACGCCATAAAAAATCCGGATCCTTCGAAGCGCATTATGGTCATCTCTGCAGACACGCTTGTTGAAAATCCCGGCGTAAAGAAGATCATTCACGAGCTTCGGGATGCTCTCTGCAAGTCGTTTCCGTGGATAGAATACCACATTGTCGAGCCCAAAGAGGACAATACCCTCCTGGTTTGCATTATTGGCAAGGGGTATCAAGCGCCGTCCGTCACGTTCAAGTATTGCGTGCGCCGGCTAAAAATCGAACCGGCGCGCGAATTTCTTGAAGCTGTTTTTCTGGCGGAGGGCCCCGAAGATACTTGCCTTGTGATGGGTACCCGCGACAATGAAAGCACGGAACGAAATCGCAGCTTAAACAAGCACTTCGGGGAGGATTTCTACGGCCATCACCCGGTAGGTAACATTCGAACGGCCAGCCCGATCCGCGATTGGACAAAGCAAGAAGTTGTCACATATCTTGCGTTCAATCGGGCGCCGTGGAAAGGGGCCCGGAACACGGAGTTATTGGCGTTCTACGGTAATGCAGCCGGCAGTGAATGTCCGCTCGGTGCCGCTGTCGTGAACGACAACGAGGCGATGATGCAATGCGGAAAATCTGCTCGGATGGGATGTTATTTGTGTACGATTTCGAATGACAAAAGCATGGGAAATCTGATTAAAACGTTCCCCGAGTACGAGAAGTATTACCGTTTCCGGGCCATTCTCAAGGCGATTGGTCAAGACATCAGGTACGGCGGCATGACCGGATTTCAGCGCATCGGCAAGTCGAAAATCGGCAGCGGAATTGGAGACTTGACGATCGATTGCAGGACTCATCTACTGCAGGCGATGGCAAGGCTTCAAATCGAATGGCGAAAAAACGAGATTTTGACCGCGTATCAGATGGTTCTCCAGAGGGAAACTCTCGAAGGCTTTCCGGTCACAGAGCGTTTTAGGGAAGCGATTTACGCACTCTTGGATTTTCGTCCTGGATTCAGAGGGGTTTTGTGTCATCCGATTTTCGACCCGTTCGGGACCGGTGTAGACCAAGTAACTCCCGAAGACGCCAAGGCGATTCAACGAATTCTGACCCAAGAGTCACTTGTGGGCTAATAGGAAAAGAAGAAAGGGGTATTTCAAATGAATCGGAATGACGTCCTATGGTTTATTGTTTCCGGAAGAGAGACGGCCAAATGTAACTATGAGAAGGGGATTTATTCTCTCGATAAAGCCATTGGTCATTTAGCTTGCCTGGTCAACTTGGCCGCGGCAAACGACATGTACGTCGTGATGAGACAAATCCATGAAGATATTCTGTATCTTCGCCATCTCGAATCTCGGAAAGCAAATGAGGCGGCAGAAGGTTACTCTTTGGCCCAAGCTTCATTGAACGAGCATAGGACGGTTATTTGAGCTTGAAGAGGAATTTGTCTAAGATCACCGTCAGGGATCGACATCCATAGGCTTTACTCCGGCCAAGGCGGAGCGTGAGAAATTTACCCCCCCCCGCCTTGGTACGGGGGGCTATGGAGGGTAATTCGAATTATGGTGGAGCAGCTGAATCTTTTCGACTACTTTCCTAATCAATCCAGCGAAATAAATTCGACAAATGACGTAATGGCTGGAGCGGGAAGGAAAAAATATGCTTACGACTGCGGCGAAGAATTGAAGGGAGCACGAAAGCACTTTTCTGCGGCTAAATTCTCAAAAGAGTGGCGCGAAGCAATCGAGATGGATCCGGCGCAGGCATTCAAGTTGGTCTGCAAGGACGAGCTGCTTTCCGACTTTGATCCGAAGCGCTTGAGGGATGATGGTTTTTCCTCCGAAGCGGCTTATGCCGTTAAACTTATGTGGGATCGTGTATGCCAGCGGCCGGATGATAATGCACAGCAAAGAGAGTATTTCATCCAGGCTGTCAACCAATTGCGCACGATTCTATCGGAGGCCCGAACGGAGGAAATGTTTCGGGCAGCAATCGATCAGTTGCGCCAATACATCAGGAACGCTTTTCTGTCCACGCTCCATTACAAGGCCAAATCGGATACTGAGTTGCTGGAATACCGGTTCTGGTTATCGCTTGGTGAGCGGTTTATATCCCTGTTTATTCCGAAGTCGGGAAGGGGAAAACCGGGCTACCATAAAATTTTTGAGCGGGCCTTTTATTCGGATGAAGCGAAAAACTGGGCGTGGGCAGAAGAAAGAAAGCGCGGTGAGACAAAGCGGTCCGAGAACGTCGAACGATGGGAGAGAATGGTTCCGGAAGAAGTCGTGAGGCATTCGATCGAGCCATCCGGTGTCAACAAGCCGGAAGACTTGATCAATGAATACGGCTTCCGCGGCATTCAGTTCGGCAATTGGGTCGAAGATGCTGCCGGCAGATATCATGTTCTATGCGCGGGTAACGCTTTTGCCGATTTATCTTCCGTCTTGGGACTTAACCGGCTGAGCGTTTCCTTCTATGGATTGCTCGGCATCGCGTTTGGTGCCCGCGGCTCCGGATCCGCTGCAGCCCATTTCGAACCGGCTACAAACGTCATTAACTTAACAAAAATCAATGGTGGTGGCGCTTTGTGCCACGAATGGGCTCATGCTCTTGATTGCAACCTTTACTCGTATTCCCATCGGTTTACCAATGGGAAGCGGGCGTTTTTATCCGGGAACGAACCCGGCGAATTTCTCCCGGCCGAGGTATCCCGGGCTTTCAAATTGCTGATGAAGGCGATAAAAAGCGGGAAAGGGTTTCTCCGGATAGCGGTAACCGATCCGCTTCCTCGTCCTTCCGGACGCTATGTTGATGGTGTGACGAAAAGCCTTATTGATAACGGATACGACATCAACAAAGCGCTGGCTGCCCTGAAAGGCAGGTACAGAATCAATCAGAAAACCTGGAAAGACATTGGGATTTATTATTGCAACATGCTCTTGGAAGAGGGTAGAGAAGTACCAAAGGAGTTTTTAATTCCCACGGATGAAAGTTCGTTTTATCTCGATGCAAAACGGCGTGGCGCCTACTGGAAACGCGATCACGAATTGTTTGCGCGGGCGTTCGAAGCGTGGATCGAAGATGAGCTTGTTGATCGCGGGATGACAAACTCCTACCTGGTTAGTGGCACCCGTTGCATTGACGGCCCTTATCCATATGGAGAAGAACGGTTAAATATAAACCAATCTTTCCGGAACTGGTGGAAATCGATACTTGATTCAGGGATTCTCTCTGAAATCCGACTCTGGAAAAATGGGGGGCATCCGCATGGATAAGAAAGAAAGAATTGAATCCGCGATCGAACGTAAACGGAACGAACTAAACGAAGCAGGCAGGAAATATGGATTGGGTTCCCCGGTTGTATTGAGTAAGTCGCAAGAGTTGGACGACTTGCTTAATAAATTTATGATGATGAAAAGACAAGCGGCGAATTAGCCGCTTGTTTTTTTATAATAATAGGAATTGCTTGGTTGTTTTGATTTGGTTTCTTTGCTTAATGAGTAATTCTTAGATACTTAATTATTTGGTTTCAAATGTTGAGAGAGGGTCAGTCAAAATTTGATAGACGGGCTTTTAATCCTGGATAGGGGGTCTTTCAAAGTTTGAAAGGCGTTTTTCGCCTATCAATTTTTGATAAGCCGCTTTTCAAATTTTGAAAGGCGGTAAATCTGTGGATATGTCGCCTTTCAATTTTTGAGAAGCGACGCCTATGAAATTTTTATAGGCCGCTTATCTATTTTTGATAGGCAGCCTTTCAATTTTCTATAGTCTGCTTGTCAGTTTATGAAAAGCGATCGATAACCAAAAAAAGACGGAAGGTTTTATCATCTTCCGTCGAGTGCCTCATATTTCAATTCGACAAAATTCGGGTCATGTTGCCGCAATGTTCGATACACAAGGTCGTTGTATCTCGATTGAACCCATTCCTTTACGAATGTATTAGGGGTGCAGATGACGTATGTATGGTTGCGCTTAATACAGAATGTTCCTCGAAACCAAGTATCGAAGGAAGGTTTCGATAATTTATGCTCCAAGTTTTTTAGAACTGCAGCCCAAATATTACGGTCTTGTTCGCTGGCTTCTTTTTCATAGATTTTCCGCTTGATTTGTAATTCTTTCTCCAATTCGAGTGTCGATTTTTGTTTGCGGACAACCTTTCCTTTTTGAAGGACGTCCTCATATATTTCGTTGTAGTCCAATTTGGTGTCGAGAGTGAGGTTTTGGTTGAAAGTCTCTACTATTTGCTGCATGTAACGATCATGATCCAATTTCAATTCGGTCGGCAGCTGTTCATATAGTTCTTGGGGGAGAAACGGTACTTTTTTTCTAACTTTGAAAAGAGGGCTTTCCTCCATGTTGTTTTTGTCCGCATTTTGGACATAGAACATAAATACGAATCCGTACTTCTCTAATGTGCCCAATATTTTTTTCAGTGTGTTTCGGCTGCGATTCATTTTTTGTCCTATTAACTTGAGGTCAGGCCAACAGTAGTCACGATCCCCATAGCAATAGCGTTTCAAATGGCCATAGAGAGCCACGCCAGAATCGGAAAGAAAATGTCCCCAGTAATCGTACACATAATTGCTGATAATGGTTACATGCCCATCGACATAGGGGATAGGTTGGCCATGCTTGTCTAAAGAAAATCTACGGACTTCTTCTTCCGGAACATAAATTCTTTCATTCTCTTTTTTCATGTATGTTTGCTCGTTGTCGCCAACCATACGTAATACCGCTTCATCTTCAATGTAACGATTACGATAATACAGCAATCTGTGATGTGTTCCCTTTAAGTTTTTATCGATCACTACCCATTCTCCTTTGCAAAATCGCCCCAGGAGAGTGGACTCATCACTTCATTTTGTGGTAGACTAGATGAGTGAAGTCCCTGCGTATCCAACTAATGTCCGTGCTTGGCGGCTGGTAACATTTAGTTGGGTTCTGAATCGGGGGGCTTTATTTTTTGCCTATAAAAATATCGATTGTTATATATATATTAATATATTACTATTACGTTCATCCACTCCTCTTTTTGTGACAGTTAAGAATTATTGTCTTCATCGTCCGCAATGTTTGTTTTATATAATCTATTTTTATATTTTTAATGTTTTACAATGAATAATTGTTTACCGTATCGCATAAGCATTGATATATATAGCCAATCTGTGCCTGGCCGTCACAAAAAGGGGAGTAGATCGTCACATTTGTAGGGGTTTAGCCGTCACAGATCGAGGAGTTCTCAGTCACAAAAAAAGGTGTGGATAGTCACAGCTTAGGGAGTCAGTCTGTCACATATTGAGGAGTTAGTTTTAACGAAAATCACCCAATTTGTTACCGTTAATTTATTTCGTTTGATGCTCAGCATTAATTTGGGCGGCAAAAAGACTATCTAACTCCTTTTTTTGTGACAGCTAGGAAGAATAATAACTCCACTTTTTGTGACAACTGCCCGGGTGGAGGGTTGGTTTAATCCTTAACATGTGACGACGGGGCGATCCATTGAGGTCGCAGAACCGCGTTAACAGTCCTTTTTTTGTGACTTTAAGCCGTTACGCCAGTAGGTAGATGTTGAACTCCTTACTTTGTGACAGGTTGTAGACTCCTTTTTTTGTGACGGGCCGGTTCATAGGCGCTAAAGAACCAGCTGCTGTCACAAAAAGAGGAGTTTCCTCCATTCCCCCATCCGATATCATCAGAGCCGTCACATTTCAAAGAGTAACTATCGGCTTCATTCCATCGTTACCAATCACAAAAAGGGGAGTTTTCGCGGCGCCGCCGTCACATTTTGAGGAGTAAGAATCCCGCTTCCCAGGCTGCGTCACAAAAAGGGGAGTATTTGTGAGGCTTTTTGAGAACCCCAATTACTCCACTTTTTGTGACAACTGCCCAGGTAGAGAACTATCATACTCCTTTATGTGTGACAGGTCGGTCCATTAACGGTTATGATCTGCCGCAAATACTCCTTTTTTTGTGACGGTTAACAAGGGGAATGAGATTAAATGACTCCCCGAAATGTGACGGGTCGGCTCAATAGCGTGGCAGGAGAGGGAGAAAAGCTCCTCTTTATGTGACAGCCACCGAGATATGGCAATGTTACTCCCTTTTTTGTGATGGGAGGCGCTGATTTTGCTCCTCAAAATGTGACGGATCGGTCCAGATGGCGGGTTATTCTGGATTTATCTTACTTTGTCACCATATTTTAAGACAACACTATCCCGAATAACTCCTTTTTTTGTGACAGCAATCCGAACAGTAGAGTTTTTGGAAACGTTTTAGCTGTCACAAAAAGAGGAGTCAACGGTCACATATTTAGGAGTGGAAATTTAATTGCATGAAGTTTATATTGGAAAATAGGAATAGGGGGTGTCGAGATTGGTAGTAGAACAACTTGAGTTTGACTTGGAGCCAAGTCATCTTTCGCCGGATTATATTGTCACCAAGTCAAACGTTCTAATCGAAATGCCTCTGAGCCTTGATCTGCAAGAAATGAGGATAATTTACACCTTGATTTCGCTGATTCAACCCGAGGACGAGGATTTCAAAACTCACTTTTTAAGGGTCAAAGAGTTGGCGGAAATCTTGGACATACAGGAAAAAAATTATTATAAGAAAATCCGCGATGTGGTTGTTGGCTTGCAGCGCAAGCAGCTCGTCATTCGAGAAAATGGCGGCGAGTCCGATTTGGTAGTAAACTGGTTGTCTGCATCAAGATATCATCACCGCAAGGGCTTGGTTGAACTGGAATTTTCGCCGCAGCTGAAGCCGTATCTGTTAAAGTTAAAGAAGAACTTTACATATTACAAGTTGTCCAATGTTCTTGTCCTAAAGAGTAAATACTCTATTCGTTTATATGAAATTCTGAAGAGATACCTTAGCTTCGGTAAAAAGCGATTTACTATCGAACAATTGAGACATTTGCTCGAAATTGAAAAGGACAAGCTCACACATTACGGCCACTTCAAACAACGTGTGCTTCTAAGAGCGCAGGAAGAACTGGCCGAAAAGACGGATATTATGTTCGATTTTGATGAAATCAAAGTTGGACAAAAAGTAGTTTCAATTACTTGCTACATAAAACAGAACAACAGAAAGAAACTCCAGTCGTCGAACGACCCGGTATTTGAAGATGACTCCGCATATAATTTACTGACACGTTTTGGGGTACGAAGCACAACGGCGAAGGAATTAATTAATACATATGGCGAAGATCGTGTGTTGGCCAATATCCGTTACGTTTATGAAAAGAAACAGGACGTAAACATCGACAATATAAGCGGATACATCGTGAAAGCGATCCGTGAAGATTACGTGAACACCAGCAGTGACTACGAAGAGGAAGACGATCTTGATTTTGAAACATCGATACCACAGTTGAATGCACGCATCAATTCCTTGATCGAAAGATATCATGAACAAATCAGGTTGAGTTCAAATGCGGATGAAAGGCGCTTAAAGCAAGAAATGGCGCAGAAAATTGTCGATGAAATTGAAACTACAATTGAGAAGCGGCAAAACAAAAACTTGAGGCCGCTCGATACAGTGGATTTTGAACACCCTTATGCCAGAGAACTATATGATTACTTGTTGGATCACCCTCGGTATTGACGAGGGTGATTTTATTTTCGTCTGCTTGCTTTGCGCGATCTATTTATCGACATGAAGTTAAGAATGTCTTTATTCACTTTTTCTCTTGCCAAAATCCATACTTGTTTAGCTTCTTCCTGCGACATGACGGACGAGCTCTCCTCCATAAACTTCTGCTCGATCACAAAAGAAGGAGTCAATGCTGTGGTATCACGGAAGTTTTCAAGGAAGTAGTAAATGAATTGGTATTGATGGACCGTTAATCCATTAAGCGGCAAACCAAAATAACCTGTGTCCAATAATTTTGATATGTACGGTATCGGATGAAGAACGTTGCGTTGGCGGATATATTCGATGGCAGCCACAATTGCGTATTCCCCGTGACGAATCCACTTGGAATATTGTTTGTATGAAAGTGCTATTCCAGCGTCCGCGGCAAGAGCTTTTACATCATCATAAAAATACTCGTGATTAACATTTAATTCGATATGAGTCGCTAATCTCGTTGCATAAAAGACTACGGCCTTTACCATCTTCCCTTCTGTGATTTCCTCCATCTTGAGCTTGACGCCGAAGTTTTGTTCCAGTTCCTTAATAGCTGGCGACAAGACGCGGGCTTTCAGGTTCGCATAACGAGGATATTTATCTTCCAGGCCCATCAGTGTTCTCAATTGTTGAAGCGGGATTTGCTCTCCCGACCAAATTTGGTCCCGGATAAGAATATACAGAATTGCCGTGTAAATACTTTCCACGCGAAGAAGTCTCGTGATCTCCGACGTATTTACGATTTTATTTATGCGAGTGAAGATGACTTCGACTGCAGGGTTTAGCTCGATAGTAAATTCAGCGCTGCCAGCCGGGATAACGATCCGTTGAAACAATGGCAGTTCAAAAGATAGTGCTCCTGTTGTTATAGTTACATTCTGTTTCGCAAGTGTGCTGATGTCGTTTTTGAGCTCGGCGTACTTCACATATTTACGGCCGGCGCGCCGGGAAAAATCGACTAAAGACAGCTTGTAGAGATGCTTGGGGTGTAAATTGTGTCGAATGTGATCCGATATCCACAATAACACCTTCATCTCTGTTAATGACAAATGATTCGTTCCAAAATACTGTTGTGTAAATGATGACACGGCGGGGATTCACCTACTTTCTCCTGTTATTATACCGCACGGAATGCGTTTAATATGACCCCTCTTTTATCCTTCGGAGAATAATGCTATAATTTAATCATTACATGAAACGCTATGATTTTCTTCGCCGTACCTGGATTCGG